>NZ_BAAGXY010000015.1:0-27515 GCF_054779595.1 Angustibacter peucedani | reverse complement strand
CGGCGCGCCGCTCGCCGCGGTGCCGGTGTCGACGCCGGCCGACGTCGAGGTCGCCGTCGCGGCGGCGCGCGCGGCGCAGCGGTCGTGGGCCCGGCGTCCGCTCGCCGAGCGCGCGCGGCCGTTCCTGGCCCTGCACGACCTGGTGCTCGACGCGCAGTCGGACCTGCTCGACCTCGTGCAGCTCGAGAACGGCAAGTCGCGAGCGCACGCGTTCGAGGAGGTGCTCGACGTCGCGATCGTGGCGCGGCACTACGCCCGCCGGGCGACGTCCTACCTGCGCCCTCGCCGCCGGCAAGGTGCGTTTCCCCTTCTCTCGCAGGCGGTCGAGCAGCGGCTGCCCAAGGGCGTCGTCGGCATCATCGCCCCCTGGAACTACCCGCTGACGCTGTCGATCAGCGACGCCGTCCCGGCCTTGATCGCCGGCAACGCCGTGGTGCTCAAGCCCGACTCGCAGACCGTGCTCACCGCGCTGCGCGCGCTCGAGCTGCTCACCGAGGCGGGCGTGCCCGAGGGGCTCGTGCAGGTCGTCGTCGGCGACGGCCCGGTGGTCGGCACCGCGATCGTCGAGCAGGCCGACTACGTCTGCTTCACCGGCTCGACCGCGACCGGCCGGCTGGTCGCCGAGCAGGCCGGACGACGGCTGGTCGGCGCGAGCCTGGAGCTGGGCGGCAAGAACGCGCTCTACGTCGCCGAGGACGCCGACCTCGACCGCGCTGCCGAGGGCGCGGTCCGCGCGTGCTTCGCCAGCACCGGACAGCTGTGCATCTCGGTCGAGCGGATGCTGCTGCACGACGAGATCGCCGACGCGTTCCTCGACCGGTTCGTGGCGCGGGTCAAGGCGCTGCGGCTCGGCCCGGCGCTGGACTGGAGCGTCGACGTCGGGTCGCTGATCTCGCAGCAGCAGCTCGACACCGTCACCCGGCACGTCGACGACGCGGTGGCGCAGGGCGCGACGGTGCTCGCGGGGGGTCGGGCCCGCCCCGACCTCGGCCCGCTGTTCTACGAGCCGACGGTGCTCGACGGCGTCACCCCCGCGATGACCTGCTACGGCGACGAGACGTTCGGCCCGGTCGTGTCCGTCTACCGCGTCAGCGGCGACGACGACGCCGTGCGCCGCGCCAACGAGGGCGACTACGGGCTCAACGCCAGCGTCTGGACGCGCGACGTCGCGCGCGGCCGGCGCATCGCCTCCCGCGTCGTCGCCGGCACGGTCAACGTCAACGAGGCGTACGCCGCGGCGTGGGGGAGCGTGGGCGCGCCGATGGGCGGCATGCGGGCCAGCGGCCTCGGTCGCCGGCACGGCGCCGAGGGCATCCGCAAGTACACCGAGACGCAGAACGTCACGGTGCAGCGGCTCCTGGGGTTCGGCGCGCCGTTCGGGCTGAGCTCGCAGCAGTGGGCGCGCACCCTGACCGTGGCGCTGAAGGTCATGAAGCGGGTGGGCGTGCGGTGAGCCCCGCGGCTGCCGGCGCTCGCGCGCTGCCCGAGGTCGACGTCGACGTCCTGGTCGTGGGGTCGGGGTTCGGCGGCTCGGTCGCCGCGCTGCGCGCCCGCGAGAAGGGCTACGAGGTGCTGGTGGTCGAGTCCGGACGCCGGTTCGCCGACGACGAGCTCGCTCGCACCTCGTGGGACCTGCGGCGCTTCCTGTGGGCGCCGCGGCTGGGCTGCTTCGGCGTCCAGCGCATCCACCGGCTGCCGGACGTCGTCCTGCTGGCCGGGGCCGGTGTCGGCGGCGGCTCGCTGAACTACGCCAACACGCTCTACGTGCCGCCCAAGGCGTTCTTCGACGACCCGCAGTGGGCCGACGTCACCGACTGGGCCGACGAGCTGACGCCGCACTACGACCAGGCGGCGCGCATGCTCGGCGTGGTCACCAACCCGTGCGAGGGGCCGGTCGAGGAGGTCATGCGGGCGGTGGCCGACGACATGGGCGTCGGGCACACGTTCCGCAAGACGCCGGTGGGCGTGTTCTTCGGCCGTCCCGGCGCGGACGGCGAGCAGCGCCGCGAGCCGGGCGTGACCGTGCCCGACCCCTTCTTCGGCGGCGCCGGACCCGCGCGCACCGGCTGCACCGAGTGCGGCAACTGCATGGTGGGCTGCCGCGTGGGCGCCAAGAACACGCTGGTGAAGAACTACCTCGCGCTGGCCGAGCGGCTGGGCGCGCGCGTCGAGCCGCTGCGCACCGTCGTCCGGCTGCGGCCGCTCGACCCGGCCGACCCGGCGGGCGGGTACGAGGTGACGACCGAGCGCTCGGGGTCGTGGTGGCGCAAGGACCGCCAGGTCCTGCGCGCCCGCCAGGTGGTGCTGGCCGCCGGCACGTGGGGCACGCAGCGGCTGCTGCACCGCATGCGGGCCGAGGGCGACCTGCCGGACCTCTCGCCCCAGCTGGGCGTGCTGACCCGCACCAACTCCGAGGCGCTGCTGGGGGCGATGACCCAGCGCGTGCCCGCCGACGCCGACCTCACGCGCGGCGTGGCCATCACGTCGTCCTTCCACCCGGACGCCGACACGCACGTCGAGAACGTGCGGTACGGCAAGGGCTCGAACTCGATGGGGCTGCTGGCGACGATCCTGGTCGACGGAGGCGGACGGGTGCCGCGCGCCGTCCGGTTCGTCGGGCAGGTGGTGCGGCAGCCGCGGGTCTTCGCGCTGTCGATGTCGGTGCGCAACTTCAGCCAGCGGGCGGTCATCGGGCTCGTCATGCAGTCGCTCGACAACTCGATCGTCGTCTCGGCCCGCCGCCACCGGCTGCTCGGACGGCTGGGCTTCTCGGCCACCGGGCTCACGTCGCGGCAGGGGCACGGCGAGCCGAACCCGTCGTGGATCCCCGCGGGGCACACCGCGATCCGGCGGCTGGCCGCGCGGCTGCAGGAGCGCACCGGGGTGCGCACCGAGCCGGGTGGCACGGTCGGCGACCTGGGCGACGTGCCGCTGACGGCGCACTTCATCGGCGGGTGCGCGATCGCGCCGACGTCGGCGCGCGGCGTGGTCGACCCGTACCACCGGGTGCACGGCTACCCGGGCCTGCACGTCACCGACGGCTCGACCGTGTCGGCCAACCTCGGGGTCAACCCGTCGCTGACCATCACGGCGCAGGCCGAGCGCGCGATGTCGTTGTGGCCCAACGCCGGTGAGGCCGACGCGCGGCCCGCCCCGGGAGCGCCCTACGAGCGGCTGGCGCCGGTGGCCCCGGTCTCGCCCGCGGTGCCGGCGACGGCTCCGGGCGCGCTGCGCTGGGCGACCGGCTCCGCGGCGACCGCGGCCTCGTGAGGCACCAGGGCTGGACACCGGAGCAGCTGCCGCGCCAAGACGGCCGCGTCGCGCTCGTCACCGGGGCCAACAGCGGCATCGGGCTCGAGACCGTCGTCGGGCTGGCCCGGCTGGGCGCGCGGGTGCTGCTGGCGTGCCGCTCGCCCGAGCGGGGCGAGGCCGCGCTGGGCGAGGTGCGGGCGCGGGTGGAGGGCGCGGACGTCGAGGTGCGGCGGCTCGACCTCGCCGACCTCGCGGACGTGCGGCGGTGCGCGGACGACGTCCGGGCCGACCACCCGCGGCTCGACCTGCTGGTCAACAACGCGGGCGTCATGGCCCCGACCCGGCGCCGGCTCAGCGCCGACGGGCACGAGCTGCAGCTGGCCACGAACCACCTCGGCCACGCGGCGCTGACCGGGCTGCTGCTCCCGGCGCTGCTCGCGCCGTCCGACCGTCCGTCGCGGGTGGTCACGGTCACCAGCCAGGCCCACCGCGGCGGGCGGATCGACCTGGCCGACCTCGACGCCGAGCGCGGGTACCAGCCGTGGCGCGCCTACGCCCAGAGCAAGCTGGCCAACCTGCTGTTCACCATGCAGCTGCAGCGGGCCTCCGACGCCGCCGGGCCTGCTCTGCTGAGCGTCGCCGCGCACCCGGGCTTCGCCGCGACGGCGTTGGTGCGCAACGGACCGGCGGCGGGGCGGCTGCTGGGTCCGCTGGCCGAGGTGCTGACGCGCCTGACCGGCCAGTCGGCCGAGGCCGGCGCGTGGCCGACGCTGTGCGCGGCCGCGGCGGACGACGTCCGGGGCGCCGAGTTGTACGGCCCGTCCGGCCCGGGCGGGTGGCGCGGCTACCCGGCCAGGACGTCGGCGTCCGCGCTCGCGTACGACCCCGACCTCGCGCTCGCCCTGTGGGAGCGCACCGAGCGGCTCACCGGCGTCACCCTCGACCTCGCGCCGGCTGCCGACTTGTGAAGGGTTTCGAACCCTTCAGCAGCTCCTGAAAGGTTCACAACCCTTCACCAGTGCTCGGAGCCTCGAGGTCAGGTGAGGTGCTGGGCGAGGAAGCGCAGCTGGTCGGGGAGCAGCGAGCGCCAGTAGCCCCCGGTGTGCTGCCCGGCCGACAGCCGTCCCTCCGGCCGGGTGACGGCGCGCTCGCGGTAGGTGCGGGTGACCTGGGTGAACGGGTCGCTGGTGCCGCAGCTGACGCTGAGCGGGGTGCGGCGCACTCCAGGGTGCGCGAGCAGGTCGCCCCAGCGCTCCCAGTCGGCGCGGTCGTCGAACGCGCCGCGGGCCGAGCTCTCCCAGGTCGGGAACAGCGCCGGGGACGACGCCGCTGCGGCCACGACCGTCGTGCCGTGCAGCGCTCCGCGCTCGGACTGCCGGGCCATCATCAGCGCCCCGAAGCCGCCCATCGAGTACCCCATGACGCCGATGCGGTCGGTGCGCAGCCCGGCGCGGGCGGCGAGCGGCAGCACCTCGCCGACGACCATCGACAGCGGGTCGTCGCCGGCGGCGCGCGGGTGCCAGTACCGGTCGGTGCCGTCGGCGCTGACGAAGGCGAGCGGCGCCCCGCCCGACCGCAGGTGCTGGGCCAAGAACGCGTCGAGGTGCAGGACGTCGATCGCGCTGTGCGCGTTGCCGCCCCGCCCGTGCAGCACGACCACCGTCGGGAGCCCTGCGGCCGGCACGTCGCGCGGAAGGACCAGCCCCCACGTGACGTCCTTGCCGCAGGCCCGGGAGGCGAACGTCGCGAAGCGCACGGGGCCGACCGGACCGTCTGGCACCGGGGTGTCGACGTCGCCGATGCCCAGCTCGCGGTCGAGCCGCACCTTGCCGGGGAGCAGCCCGGTCTCGACGCCGGCCACGGCGCCGGCCGCGACCGCCACCACCCCGGCCGCGCCGCCGAGCAGCACGGTGCGCCGCCGAGGACGACCTCGACGAGCGGGCGGGGAAGGCTCCACGTCCTCAGCCTGTCACGGCGGGACCCGGTCGAGCCGGAGGTGGGCTGACGACGCGGGGCCGGCACCGGGGGTGGACGGCCGGCCCCGCGTCATTGCCTCTAACGAGACGGCGGCTCGGAGGTTACGGGCTGGTCCGTCCACGATCTCCAGAGCGCCGCGTAGGGGCCGTCGGCGTCCAGCAGGTCGTGGTGGGTGCCGATCTCGGAGACCAGCCCGTCCTCGACGACGGCGACCCGGTCGGCGTCGTGCGCGGTGTGCAGCCGGTGCGCGATCGCGACCACGGTGCGGCCGTCGAGCACCGCCGAGAGCGAGCGCTCGAGGTGCCGGGCGGCGCGCGGGTCGAGCAGCGACGTCGCCTCGTCCAGCACCAGGGTGTGCGGGTCGTTCAGCACCAGCCGGGCCAGCGCGACCTGCTGCGCCTGCGGCGGCGTGAGCTCGAGACCGCCCGAGCCGACCTCGGTGTCGAGGCCCTGCGGCAGCCGCTCGGCCCAGCCCAGCGCGTCGACGGCCTCGAGCGCCGACCGCAGCTCGCCGTCGTCCGCACCCGGCCGCGCCAGCCGCAGGTTGTCGGCCAGCGTCCCGACGAAGACGTGGTGCTCCTGGGTCACCAGGGCGACGTGGCCGCGCAGGTCGTCGAGCTCGAGGTCGACCAGCGGCACGCCGCCCACCTCGACGCTGCCGGTGCGCGGGCCGTGGATGCCGGCCAGCAGCCGCCCGAGGGTCGACTTGCCCGCGCCCGACGGCCCGACGACGGCCAGCCGCTCGCCCGGCGCGAGGTCGAGCGAGACGCCACCCAGCACGTCGTGCCCCTCGCGGTAGGCGTAGCGGACGTCGTTGGCCCGGATCTCGCGGCCCGCCGGCTCGGCGCCGGTGGGCGTGCGGTCGTCGGGGACGTCGGCGATGCCGATGATGCGGGCGAAGGACGCCGCGCCCACCTGGATCTCGTCCAGCCACGACAGCAGCTCGTCGACCGGACCCATGAGCTGCAGCACGTAGAGCGTGACGGCGGTGACCTGCCCGACGGTGGCGTGCCCGCCGCTGGCCAGCCAGCCGCCCCACAGCAGGGTGGCCGCGACCGGCAGGAAGTAGCCGAGCTCGACGCTCGGGAACCACACGGTGCGCAGGTAGAGCGTGTAGCGCTCGGCCCGGTAGCAGCTGGTCAGGTCGCGCTCGACGGTGCGCCGCCGCTCGGGACCCAGGCCCAGCGCGTCGACGGTGCGGGCGCCGTCGACGGTCTCGGTGACGGTGCCGTTCAGCACGGCGTAGGTCGCGCCCTCGCGCAGGTAGCCCTCGGGAGCGCGCTTGAGGTACCAGCGCGTGCCCGACCACAGGATCGGCACCGCCAGCACCACCGGCAGCGCCACCTGCCAGCCGGCGAGGAACGTCGCGATCGTCGTGAGCACGGTGGCGACCACGGCCACCAGCACCGACGGGACGGCGAACCGCACCGTGTGCGAGAGCGCGTCGACGTCGCGCGTGGTGCGCGTGACGAGGTCGCCGGTGCCGGCGCGCTCGACCGTCGACAGCGGCAGCGCGACGACGCGGTCCATGAACTGCTCGCGCAGCTGGGCGAAGACCTGCTCGCCGAGGACGAAGGACTGGCGGCGGGCGGCCCAGGTCAGCCCGGTCTGCACCACGATGGCCGCGCCGAGCAGCAGGGCGAGGTGGTCGACCCGGCTCAGCCCGGCGCCCCCGCGGACGTCGTCGACCAGCCGGCCGATGAGCGCGGGCCCGGCCAGCCCGGCCACGGCAGCGACGCCGTGCAGCCCGAGCACCAGCCCGAGGGCGCGGCCGTGCTCGCGCAGCAGGACGCGCGCCTCGCGCCGCACGCTCTCGGGCCCGGCGACCGGCAGCTTGGTCTCGCTCACTCGTCCTCCCCTCGGATCACGGTGCTGCGGTAGGCGACGCTGCTCGCCAGCAGCTCGCGGTGGGTGCCCTCGGCCGCGACCTCGCCGCCCTCGAGGAAGACGACGTGGTCGGCGTGGTCGAGCAGCAGCGGGCTCGCGGTCATCAGCACGGTGGTGCGGCCGGCGCGGTGCTCGCGCAGCCGCTCGGCGATGCGGGCCTCGGTGTGGGCGTCGACCGCGCTGGTCGGCTCGACCAGCACCAGCGTCGGCGCGTCGGTGAGCAGCGCTCGCGCCAGCGACAGCCGCTGGCGCTGGCCGCCGCTGAACGAGCGGCCGCGCTCCTCGACCTGGCTGTCGAGCCCGTCGGGCAGCGCGTCCAGGACGTCGTGGGCGGCCGCGGTGTCGATGGCGCGGGCCAGGTGCTCGTCGTCCGCGCCGCGCGGGCCGACGAGCTGCTCGCGCAGCGGTCCGGTGAACAGCCGCGGGTCGCTCTCGCTCACCACGACCTGACGGCGCAGCTCGACCAGCGGCAGCAGGTCGACCCGCTCGTCGCCGAGCAGCACCGGCGCGTGCGGCACCTCGGCGAAGCGGCCGAGCCGGTCGGCGAGGGCTGCCGACTCCTCGGGCCGCTGCGAGACGACCGCGGTGAGCCGGCCGGCCGGCACGGTGACGCCGGACGTCGGGTCGTGCAGCGCCGCGTCGTCCGAGACGTCGAGGTCGACCCGGCGGCCGGGGACGCGGTCGAGCACGTTCGGCTGCACCCGCAGGACGTTGATGATCTTGCGGGCGCCGATGTGGGCGCGGGTCAGCCGGTCGACCATCTCGGTGGCCGTGCGCAGCGGCGTGACGAGGAAGGCCGAGAGGCCGTAGAACATCACCAGGTCGCCGACGGCGATGTCGCCCTGCACGACCAGGCGGGCGCCGAGCCAGGTGACCAGGACGACGAAGATGCCCGGCAGCAGCACCTGTGCCGCGTCGAGGGTGGCCTGCACGCCCGCCACCCGCACGCCCGAGAGCCGCACCAGCTGAGAGCGGTGGCGGTAGCGCTCGACGAAGGTGTGCTCGCCGCCGATGCCGCGCAGCACCCGCAGGCCCGCGACGGTGTCGGCGCCGAGCGTCGTCAGCTTGCCGGACTCGTCGCGCTGCGCGGCCTGGCGGCGCTGCAGCGGCTTGATGAGCAGGCCGAGCACGCCGGTGAGCACCGGGACGCCGAGCAGCACGAGCAGGCCGAGCGGCACCGAGGTGGTCAGGAGGATCACGGCGACGACCACGTAGCTCACGACGGCGCCGGAAAACCGGGCGCTCACGTCGTAGGCGCCGCCGAGCCGCATCGCGTCGTTCGTGACCGTGGCGACGACCTCGCCGGTGGGCACGGTGCGGGGCAGCGCCTCACCCGTGTCGGCCGCCTTGTAGCCCAGCAGCTGCGCGCACCGGAAGCTCGCCTGCAGCCAGTTGCTCACGGCCGCGCGGTGCCGCAGCACGCCCGCGCCCGCCTGCACGCACGCGAGCCCGAGCACCGCACCCGACCACAGCAGCAGGGCGCGCAGGTCGTGCTGCACGACGCCCTGGTCGATGCCGCGGCCGACCGCCACGGGGATCAGGGCCTGCGCGCACATCCAGGTGACGCCCCACACGACACCGACCGCCAGCGTGGCGCGCTGCATGCGGGCGATCCAGCCCAGCAGGTGCCACGGGCCCCGCAGATCAGGGGTGCCCGGGTCGGGGTAGGGGAGGGTGCGCACGAAGGTCCAGGGTAGGTGGAGCCGCCGACAGGGCTCCACGCGTTTTCGCGTACCGTCGAGGCGTGCTCCGGACCGCGTTGCAGCCCAGGTGGTTGGGGCTGCTGGGGGTCGTGCTGCTGGTCTGCGTCGGCTTCGGCTGGCTCGGCGCCTGGCAGCTCGGGGTGGCCAAGGACCGCGGCGCCGAGCAGTCCCGCCGCGAGCTCGCCGCCCGCCCGCCCGCCCCGCTCGACGACGTCCTGCCGGTGCAGCAGCCGTTCCCCACCACCGCGGACGGCCGGCGCGTCGTCGTCCGCGGCACCTACGACCGCGACCAGCAGGTGCTCGTGGCCGAACGGCTGCAGCACGGCGTGCCCGGCTGGTGGGTGGTCGGGGCGCTGCGCACCGAGGGCGGGGGGTGGCTGCCCGCCGTCCGCGGGTGGGTCGCGACGCCGGACGACGTCCGCGCCGACCCCGGTGCCGCGCCGTCCGGGCCGGTCGAGGTGCGCGGGGTGCTGCAGCCCGACGACGCCCCGGACGACGAGGCGGCCCCGCTGCCCGACGGCCGCTTGGCCGCCCTCGACGCCGCCGACCTCGTCAACCGCTGGGGCTCGCCCATCTACAACGGGTTCGTCGTGGTGGGCGCCGAGCTCGGGTCCGACGGGTCACCGGCCGCGACGACGGGCGCGCAGCCCGAGCGGGTCCCGGCGCCCCAGCCGCAGCCGTCGGGGCTGGCTTGGCGCAACGCCGCGTACGCCGTCCAGTGGTGGGTCTTCGCCGGGTTCGCGGTCGTGCTCTGGTGGAAGATGGTGCGCGAGGACCAGCGTGACCAGGCCGCCGCCGAGCGTGAGAAGGTCGGGGTGTGAGCGAGCCCCTGACCCCGCGCGTGCGGTCGTCCCTCAAGCGGTTCGAGGTCATGGCCTTCGTGGTCGGCTTCGGCCTGCTGCTGCTGTGCGTCGAGGTGGTCCTGCACTACGGCTTCGACAACGACGCGCTCGCCTGGTGGAGCCCGATCCACGGCGTCCTCTACATGCTCTACCTGGTGGCCACGGCCGACCTGGCCTTCAAGGTCCGCTGGCCGTTGCTGAAGATGGTTGGCGTGATGCTGGCGGGCGTCGTCCCCTTCTTCTCCTTCTTCATGGAGCGCAAGGTGGCGCGCGAGGTCGGCGGCCGGGGCGCCGATACCCTGGCCGCGTGACTGAAACCGACGCGACCGACCTCGAGTCGCGCCCCGTCCTCGTCGTCGACTTCGGCGCCCAGTACGCCCAGCTGATCGCCCGCCGCGTGCGCGAGGCCAGCGTCTACAGCGAGATCGTGCCGCACACGATGTCGGTCGAGCGGATGCTCGAGAAGCGGCCGGCCGCGATCGTGCTGTCGGGCGGCCCGTCGAGCGTCTACGCCGAGGGCGCACCGGCCGTCGACCCGGCGCTGTTCGAGGCCGGCGTGCCGGTGCTCGGCATCTGCTACGGCTTCCAGGCGATGGCCCGCGCGCTGGGCGGCGAGGTCGCCCACACCGGCCAGCGCGAGTACGGCGGGACGCCGGCCCGCGTGCAGCCGCAGGACTCCACCCTCTTCTACGGCCAGACCGACGAGCAGTCGGTCTGGATGAGCCACGGCGACAGCGTGCAGCAGGCGCCGGACGGCTTCCGGGTCACCGCCGAGACCGTGGGCACGCCGGTCGCGGCCTTCGAGGACGACGACCGCAAGCTCTACGGCCTGCAGTGGCACCCCGAGGTCGTGCACTCGACCTTCGGGCAGCGCGTGATCGAGAACTTCCTGACCCGCGGCGCCGGGCTCGAGCAGTCCTGGACGACGGAGGGCGTGGCCGAGGAGCTCGTCGAGCGGGTGCGGGCGCAGATCGGCGACGCCCACGTGATCTGCGGCCTGTCGGGCGGCGTGGACTCCTCGGTGGCCGCGGCCCTGGTGCAGAAGGCGGTCGGCGACCAGCTGACCTGCGTCTTCGTCGACCACGGGCTGCTGCGGGCCGGTGAGGCCGAGCAGGTCGAGCGCGACTTCGTCGAGGCGACCGGCGTCGACCTCAAGGTCGTCGACGCCAGCCAGCAGTTCCTCGACGCGCTCGCCGGGCTGACCGACCCGGAGGACAAGCGCAAGGCGATCGGCCGCGAGTTCATCCGGGTCTTCGAGCAGGCGGCGCGCGAGGTCGTCGGCGAGGCCGCGTCCGACGGGCACCCGGTCAAGTTCCTCGTGCAGGGCACGCTCTACCCGGACGTCGTCGAGTCCGGCGGGGGCGAGGGCGCGGCCAACATCAAGAGCCACCACAACGTCGGCGGCCTGCCGGACGACCTGCAGTTCGAGCTGGTCGAGCCGCTGCGCACGCTCTTCAAGGACGAGGTGCGCGCCGTGGGCACCGAGCTCGGCGTGCCCGACGGCATCGTGATGCGCCAGCCGTTCCCGGGGCCCGGCCTGGGCATCCGCATCGTCGGCGAGGTGACGGCCGAGCGGCTCGAGGTGCTGCGCGCGGCCGACGCGATCGTGCGCGAGGAGCTCACGCTGGCCGAGCTCGACCGCGCGATCTGGCAGTGCCCCGTGGTGCTGCTCGCCGACGTCCGGTCGGTGGGCGTGCAGGGCGACGGGCGCTCGTACGGCCACCCGGTCGTGCTGCGGCCGGTCTCGAGCGAGGACGCCATGACCGCCGACTGGACCCGCCTGCCCTACGACGTCCTGGCCAAGATCTCGACCCGGATCACCAACGAGGTGGCCGAGGTCAACCGGGTGGTGCTCGACGTCACGAGCAAGCCGCCGGGCACCATCGAGTGGGAGTGACCCTCAGGGCGTGAGCTCGTGGGCGCCGTCCTCGGCCGCGCCCAGGGAGTCGACGTAGCCCTCGACCCGGCGCTCGCCGGCGCCGTCGAGCGGGCGCCAGCGGTAGGGCGCCGCGTCGCCGACGGTCGAGGGCACCCAGTCCAGCCGCCCGCTGCGCCAGCGCCCGTCGGACCCGCGCACCAGCTGCACCCGCACCAGCAGGCCCTCGCGGTTGTCGACCCGTCGCACGGCGTGCACGGCCACGGTGTTGCCCAGCCCGTAGACGACCCACCTGCCGTGCAGCTTCTGCACCGGCTGCACGACGTGGGCGTGGTGGCCGTAGACCAGGTCGACATCGGGGCTGGCGGTGAGCCGCTCGGCCAGCGCGCGCTGCTGCGGCGTCGGGTCGTGCACGTACTCGGTGCCCCAGTGCAGCGCCACCACGACGACGTCGGCCCCGGCCGCGCGGGCGCGGTGCGCGTCGGCGAGGATCCGCTCGGGGTCGATCAGCCGCACCCGCCACGGCTGGTCGGACGGCGGCCGCACCCCGTTGAGCCCGTAGGCGTAGGCGAGCAGCGCGACCGTCGTGCCGTGGACGTCGAGCAGCAGCGGCCGCGACGCCTCGTCCGCGCTGCGGGCCGAACCGGCGTGCCGCAACCCCGCCCGGTCGAGCGTCGCCAGCGTGCGGTCGACGCCGGCGGTGCCGTCGTCCAGGGTGTGGTTGCTGGCGGTGGTGCACGCGTCGTACCCAGCCCACACCAGCGCGGGCGCGATCTGCGGCGGGACGGTGAAGCTGGGGTAGCCGCGGTACGGACCGCCCTCGCGCGCCAGCGGCGTCTCGAGGTGGCACAGCGCCAGGTCGGCGCCGCGGACGAGGTCGCGCTGGCCGCGCAGCAGCGGCCGGAAGTCGAACGCCGCGCGGCTGCCCTCGGCCCGGGCGTCGGCGCGGGCTTGCGCCCACAGCGGCGGGTGCAGCAGCACGTCGCCGGTCATCACGATCGTGAGCGTGCGCGGCCGGGACGACGGCGCCGACGGGCTGCTCGACGGCGCGGACGACGGAGTGCCGGCCGGGTGGGTGCTGGGGGTGGAGCTCGCCGCGGGGGCCGGCGGCGCGCCGTCCTGGCAGGCGGCCAGCGCGGGCAGCGAGGCCAGCAGTGCGGCTGCGGCGGCGACCGCGACCCGGCGAGCGCTCATGCCGCGGAGTCTGGCACGCGTCGCCAGGTCAGGAGGGGGAGCGCGCTACTCGACGAGGCGGACGTGGAAGGCGCTCTGCCAGGACTGCTTCGGCGACATCGAGACGAAGATGCCGTTCTGGTACACGACGGTGCCGACGCCGCCACGGCCGGTGCACGTGACGGTCTCGGTCTCGCCGGCCTGGGTCTCGACCCGCACCATCACGCAGGTCGGGAGGTTCATGTCGGCGGTGGCCTCCGCCTCGCCGACGAGGCCGCGCGGGTCGCTCGGCCGCGTCGCGGTCTTGGTGTGGATGCGACCGCCACCCTGGTACTCGCACTCGGTGACGGCGTCGCGGTTCTCGGCCGCCCAGCCGTAGGCCGCCGCGCAGCCGACCGCCTGCGGCTGGCCGGCCAGGACGAGCTCCTCGGCGCCAGACTCCAGCGCGGCGAAGCCGGCGGGTGTCGGCACCAGCAGGATCGCCGCGTCGCGGGCCGCCACGGCAGCCCCGAGCGCTGCCGCGTCGGTGCCCTTCTGGGCGCCACCGCGCCGGTCGGACGCCTCGCCGAACGCCGTCACGCCGATCGCGACGGCGAACAGCGCGAGCACGACGGCGACGAGGGGCAGCGTGATCTGCCCCTCGTCGCCGTCGCGTCGCAACGTCGTCACCGTCTGGTCAGCGTGAGGTCGTCTGCGACGACGTCAGTTGCCCGCGGTGATCTTGTCGATGACCTTGGAGACCGCGTCGGTCAGCTTGGTCTGGAAGTTGGCGGCCAGCAGGGCGGCCACGATGATGCCGATGAGGACGGCGATGCCGACGTACTCCAGGGTGCCCTGGCCCTGCTCGCGGTTCTCGCGGACGACGTGCAGGCGGGTCTGACCCTCGGCGGCGATGCGGTGGAGAAGAGCCATGATCGTGTTCCCTTCGGTGAGCTTCGGTGTCGTTCTTCGGTCTCGGCCCCTCGGCCGGATGACCGTGGTGGCGACGTGATGAACTCTGCCGGTCAGCGCGTCGGGCACCCAGGGCACGGGGGCCCAGTCCCGGGCCCAACCTGGGCCCAGTCCCGGGCCCGGTCGCGGCTCAGCGGCGCAGCCACTTGCTGACGGCCTCGGCCCGCGAGGTGACCATGAGCTTGGCGAAGATGCGGTTGACGTGGTTCTTGACGGTCTTCTCCGACAAGAAGCACTCGCGCGCGATCTGCCCGTTGGTCAGGCCCTGCGCGATGAGGTCCATGACCTCGTGCTCGCGCACCGACAGGCCCCAGGGGTCCTCGAGCGCGGCCTCGGCGGTGGGCGGGGCCGCGCCGGGCCCGGAGGCGAGCCGCTGGGCCGCGGCGTCGGCCAGGATCGCCCCGGCGGCCGGCGACAGGTGCACGCCGCCCGCCGCGACCGTGCGCACCGCCGAGACGATCTCGTCGACGTCGAACTCGCTGTGGACGACGTAGCCGCGGGCGCCGGCCGCGAGGGCCGCGGCGATCACCTCGGGCTCGTCGGAGTGGGTGAGCATCAGCACCGGCACGGTGGCCGCGATCGACTGCGCCACGGCGATGCCGTCGACCTGCGGCATCCGCACGTCGAGCAGCGCGAGGTCGGGCCGCAGCCGCTCGACCATCGCGAGCGCCTCGCGGCCGTCGGCCGCCGACCCGACGACGTCCAGGCCGGGCACGGTGGCCAGCAGGTTCGTCATGCCGGCGCGCACCACCGGGTTGTCGTCGGCGATCACCAGGCGCAGGACGCCGGTGGCGACCTCCTCCGGTCCCTCGCCGGGCCCCTGCTCCACGGTCGCCCCCTCGCTCATGCGGTCGCCTCCACCCTCGGTCCGTCGGTGGCCGGCTCGCGGACGTCGACCGCCGTCGCGGCGGTGTCCTCGCGCGGGCAGGGCGTGCGGGGCAGCTCGAGCCGCACGCGCGTGCCGGGCCGGTCGGCGTCCGGCGTCGCGGGCTCGAACGTCAGGCGTCCGCCGGCCACGCCCGCGCGCTCGGTCATGCCCAGCACGCCGTAGTGCCCGTCGCGGACGCCGGGCCGGTCGGCGGCCATGCCGGTGCCGTCGTCCTCGACGACGAGCCGCACGCTGCGGTCGTCGCCGGTCAGCGCCACCTGCACCCGCGCGGCCCCGGCGTGCCGCTCGACGTTCTCGAGCGCCTCGTCGAGCACCCGCAGCGCGGCGATGCGGGACGACGCGTCGACGTCCGCGACGCCGGTGGCGGTGAAGTCGACGGGCACCCCGGTGCGCTCGGCCCAGCGGTGCGCGCGGTCGGCGACGGCCTGCACCAGCGGCGCGCTGTCGTCCTCGCGGCGCAGCCCGGTGAGCACCTCGCGCGACTGCGCGAGCGCCGAGCGGACGGCGGTCTGCAGGTCGGCGGCGAGCTCGGCCACCTTGGGGTCGTCGCTGGTGGCGGCCACGCGCTCGACCGCCATCGACTGCAGCACCACGCCCTGCAGCGTCGAGCTGACGCCGTCGTGCAGATCGCGGGCGAGCCGGGTGCGCTCGCGGGCCGTCGCGGCCGAGCGCTCGGCCGCCACCGACGCCTGGACGGCGGCGGCCAGCCGGTCGTGCAACCCGCGGAACGCCGCACCGGCGCACGCCAGCACCACGAACGCCGCCGGGACGCCGAGCAGCCCGACGACCGGACGGTCACCGGCGTCGTGCCGGGCGATCAGCAGGTACCCCGCGCCGAGCAGGGCGGTGAGCAGCACGGCGCCGAGCCGGCTGAAGAACAGGCCGACCAGCACGGCGGTCGTCATCGTGTAGGCCACGAACGGCGAGCCCGCACCGGTCTGCGACAGCACGACCAGGCTGACCGCGACGTCGACGGCGGCCAGGCCGGGGTGGCGGCGGACGACGGGCACCACGCGGTCCCAGCGCAGGGCCAGCAGCGCCGTGCCGACCACCAGCACGACCGCCAGCACCAGCTCGACGCGGTCGGGTCGGCTGGAGGCCCAGGCGAGCGCCACCGGGTAGAGGGTCAGGATCCGCAGCAGCACCAGGGCGCGCGCGGGCGCGGTCGTCATCGTCTCGCTCATGAGTTGGTCAGCACCCCCAGGTCGAGACCGGACGACAGCAGGATCGACACGACGAGCAGCACCAGGGCGCCGGGCACCATGACGAGCGTGACGACGAGCGCGACACGAGGTGAGGTGCGGGCGGCCTGCTGGCGCGCCCGCTGCGCGGTGGAGCGGCGCATCTCGAGCGCGATCTGGTCGAGGGCCTCGGTCAGCGGCGTGCCGAGCTCCTCGGCCTGCAGCAGCGCGACGACGAACTGGTTGAGCGCCTCGGAGTCGTTGCGCGTGCGCAGCCGCTCGAACGCGGTGCGCCGGGCCTCGCCGACGTCCATCTCGCGCAGCGTGTGCGTGATCTCGTCCGACAGCGGGCCCACGTACCGGCTCGACACGCGCTCGAGCGCCGCGCGGAACGACAGGCCGGCGCTGACGGTGACGGCGAGGACGTCGAGGAAGTCCGGCAGGTCGCTGTCGATGCGGCGCTGGCGCGCCTGCCGCTGCGAGCGCAGCGTGAGCTCGGGCAGCGCCCAGGCCACGACGACCACCAGGACGGCGACCGGCCACTTGCCCTTCAGGCCGAGCACCAGGGCGCTGGTGCCGAAGATGAACAGCAGCCGCGCCTTGCGCTCCAGGTGGGACTGCACGGTGACGCCGTCCGGCCGGCCGGCGAGCTCGATCCGGCGGTTCAGCTTCTCGAGGCGGGACTGGCCCATCGCCTGCGCCAGCGGCCGCGACAGCGCCCGGCCGAGCGCCCCGAGCGGGCCGCCGGAGCGCTCGATCCCCTTGCGCCCGCGCACCAGCGCGAGGTCCTCGACCTCCAGCGCCTGCAACGGGTCGCTGCGCAGCCGGGCGTAGCCGCCGACCGCGCAGAAGGCGCACAGCGCCGCCAGCGCCGCCATGACGACCGGGTTCCCGAGGACCGCCATCAGGACTCGATCCTGGTCATCCGCGAGATGACGAGCAGGCCCAGGCCGAAGCAGAGCGTGGCGAACACCAGGCCGCCGATGCCCAGGATCGTGCTGGTGAGGGTGCGCAGCAGGCCGGGCTGGATGCCGTTGATGAGGAACAGCAGGCCGATGCCCATCGCCACCACGAGGTAGCCGGTGTAGGTGGCCTGGGTCAGCAGGGTGCGCACCTCGCGCTTGAGCTCCTTGCGGTCCTCGAGCGTGCGGGCGATGTCGCGCAGCGCGCCGATCAGCGAGCCGCCGGACCGGCTGGAGATCACCAGCGTGCCCACCAGGACGCCGAGCTCGCGGCCCGGCAGCCGCTGCTCCATCTGCGCCAGCGCGTCCTCGAGCGAGGTGCCGACCGACATCGAGCGGGCGACGCGCTGCAGCTCGGTGCGCGCCGGCTCGGCCAGCTCGCCGCCGGCCATCTCGATCGCCGTCCGGATCGACAGGCCGGCGCTGGTGGCGTTCGACAGCACGCGGGCGAGCTCGGGCATCTGCGCGACGAACGCCATGCGCTGCCGCTCCTCGCGCCAGCTGAGGATCTTGCGCAGGCCGAGCAGCGAGAACGCGCCGATCAGCACCGCGACCCACAGCGAGATGAGCCGCGAGCACAGGAACGTCACGAGCAGGAAGGTGATGACGGCGATGAGCACGGCCTCGACCGGCGCGATCTGCTCGAGCTTGGCACCGGCCAGCCGGTTCTCGAGCCGGTGACCCCAGCGGGTGCGCCGCACCGCGCGGTTCGGCGCCCCCGCGAGCACCCCGCGCAGGCCGGTGCGGCCGTAGCGCTCGTTGGCGCCGACCAGCGAGCGCTTCTCGGCCGCGCCCCGCGCGAACGACCAGATGCCCAGGACCGCGACCAGCAGGACGACGGCCAGCAGCCCGAGCGCGAACAGCGGGCGCATCAGCTGGCCCGGCGGATCAGCAGCTCGTCCCGGCGGAGCGCGGCGCGGAACTCGGGCGGCAGCGGCTCGCCGGCCAGCATCATCCGCTCGGCCAGCTCGGGCGGCAGCGGGTGGTGGCTGAACCCGCCGCGGACGACGCGGTCGGCCTCGAGCGGCAGCGGGTCGAACCGGCAGATGGTGGCGAGCGCGAAGTCCTCGCGGCGCCGGGAGGCGACGGCCGTGACCTCGCTGACCCGGCGCGAGCCATCGGCGTTGCGCGACAGCTGGACGACGACGTCCACCGCGTTGTTGATCTGGTCGCGCACGGCCTCGAACGGGATCTTGATCTCGCTCATGCTGGCCAGGGTCTCCAGACGCATCATGGCGTCGTCGCTGGAGTTCGCGTGCACGGTGGCCATCGAGCCCTCGTGGCCGGTGTTCATGGCCTGCAGCATGTCGAGGGTCTCGCCGCCGCGGACCTCGCCGACGATGATGCGGTCGGGGCGCATGCGCAGCGAGTTGCGCACCAGGTCGCGGATGGCGACCTGGCCCTTGCCCTCGATGTTCGGCGGGCGCGACTCGAGGCGGATCACGTGCTCCTGCTGCAGCTGGAGCTCGGCGGCGTCCTCGATGGTGATGATGCGCTCGTGGCCGGGGATGAAGCCCGACAGCGCGTTGAGCATCGTGGTCTTGCCGGTGCCGGTACCGCCGCTGACGATGACGTTGCAGCGGGCGCGCACGAAGCCGCCGAGCAGCATGGCGGTGGGCTCGTCCATCGCGCCCTTGTCGACCAGCTCGGCCAGCGAGTAGGCGCGGGGGAAGCGGCGGATGGTGAGCATCGGGCCGTCGAGCGCCAGGGGCGGCACGATGACGTTGACGCGCTCGCCGGTGGCGAGGCGGGCGTCGACCATCGGGCTCGACTCGTCGACGCGGCGGTTCACGCCCGCGACGATGCGGTCGATGGTCTGCATGAGCTGGTCCTCGTTCGCGAAGTGCGCGTCGAGGCGCTGCAGGACGCCGGCCCGCTCCACGAAGATCGTGTCGTGGCCGTTGACCATGATCTCAGTGACGCTCGGGTCGGCCAGCAGCGGCTCGAGGATGCCCAGGCCGAGCGCCTCGTCGACGACGCGGCGGATGATCGCCTGGCGCTCGCCGCTCGACAGGATCGGGCCCTCGCGGCTGAGCAGGTGGCCCATGACGCGCTCGAGGCGCAGCCGGCGCTGGCTGGCGTCGAGCTTGCTCAGCTCGCCGAGGTCGATCTCGTGCAGCAGCAGGCCGCGGTAGCGGGCGACGGTCTGCGCGTGCGCGTCGGCGTCACCCGCGTCGCTCTGCTCGCTCGCGGCGGTGGTGAGCCGGTCCAGCAGCCCCACGTCAGCCCCCGAACGGCTCGGTCGACGGCATGCTCGCCGTGCGGGTGATCGTCCACTGCGGCATGCGCGGGATGACCTTCGGCACCGACACCGTCACGGCCCACTTCTGGCCGTTCGGCGCGCCGGGCACCGCGGTGGTCACCGGGTGCAGCGACGGGCTGACGGCGTCCTCGGCGGCGGCGCTGGCCGACTGGCCGAGCGTCGCCGCGCGCGCCGCGGCCCGGGCCGCGCCGTTCACCTGGGCGATCGAGTAGGTGAAGCAGACCACCTGCAGCGCCAGCATGACGGTGAACACGAACAGGAACGACATGCCGACGAACTCGATCGACAGCCAGCCGCCGTCGCCGGACTGCCGGACCCGGCGCAGCTGCCGCAGCCGACCCAGCCGCAGCCGGCTCACGGCCCGACCTCGCTCACCGAGCCGCCCTCGGCGGTGACGGTCATCCCCATCGGCTTGGCGCCGGGCATGAGGATCGGCGTCTTGATCGAGACCTTCACGTGCGTGCCGCCGCTGCGCGAGACGGTGATGCCGTCCTCGAGCCAGCCGGGCACCGCCCGCCGGGCCGCCGCGTCGACGTCCCCGCCGACGGCGGCGGCGCGAGCCGCCTCGCGCGCGCTGTTGGAGGCCATGTGGGCCGAGACGCCCGTGAGCACGGCCTGCCAGGCGAACAGGATCGTCAGCAGCAGCAACGGCATCAGGCCGACCAGCTCGATCGTGCCCTGGCCGGCGTCCGGCGCCGTGGCGACCGCGCGGCTGCGCCGTCGACGGGCGTCGTCGCGGGCGGCGCGGTTGCTCAGCGGTCGCGGCGTGCTGATCCGCAGCTCGGCCGCGAGCTCGTCGACGCGCTGCTTCCAGGCGCCGTGGGCGAGCTCGGGGTCACGCTGGTTGTTGGCGGCCTCCAGCGCGCGGAACGCGGCGGGCAGCCGGGTCTGCACGACCTCGACCCCGGCGATCTTCGCCGCGGTGTCGGGCTGGATGTCGGTCCGCCGGTCGGCGCGGTTGATGATGCAGCGCACGGCCTCCTCCTTGCGCAGCGCGAGCCGCTCCCACATCTCGACGACGCGGCGGGTGCCGCGCAGCGACGGGACGTCGGGGGTCGCGACCACGATGACCTCGTCGGCCTGCTCGACCGCGGCTGCCGAGGACTCGGTGATGACGGCGCCGGCGTCGACGACGACGACGTCGTGACGCTGGCGCAGGCCGGACAGGATCGTGGAGACCTGCAGGCCGGTGAGCCGCTCGGCGTACTCGCCCTCGAGCGGGGCGAGCAGCACCGACAGGCCGGACGGGTGCTGGTACAGCGCGTCGGCGATGGCGCGCGGGCTGAGGTCGTGCGCGACGGGCGCGAGGTCGAGGATCGTGCGGCGGTGCTGCGCGTCGAGGTACAGCGGCACGTCGCCCTTGGAGACGTCGAGGTCGACCAGGCAGACCCGCCGGGTCGGGTCGTTGCGCGCGCTGGCCAGGGCGAGGTGCGTGGCGATCGTGGTGGTGCCCACGCCGCCCTTCGCGCCGACCAGGACGACGAGCATCCCGGAGGCGCCGGTGGCCGCCTCGCGCTCGCCGCCGATGACGCGCCGCATGGTCTGGGCCCAGCCGCCGGCGGACATGATCTTGCCGGCTACGTCCTCGACCTGCAGCGGCAGCGACACGACGGCCCGCGCGCCGGCGTCCATGGCGAGCGAGAGCGTCTCGGCCGAGCCGGTCTGGCTGGCCACCACGACCGCGAGGTAGGGGTTGCCGACGACGGTCTCGCGCACCAGCGACCAGACGGCACCGGGCGACAGGTCCTCGCGCACCAGCACGACGTCGGGGTCGAGCACCGGCAGCTGCTCGCGCAGGTCGGTCTCGGACGTCACGGTGCCCACTGTCTGAGCGCCGGCGGCGGCGACGGTCTCGGCCAGGTCGGCGGCCAGCTCGGTGCTGGGTGCGGCGATGACGACGCGGTAGCTCATCACTTGCCCCCGGAGGCCGAGGAGGACGCGGACGGGCCGGTCGAGAGCAACGGGTTGAGCCCGAGGTCGCTGAACGCGCGGTCGGACGGCTTGTACGCCTTGCCGGTCTCGTTGTTGCCCGAGCGCATCAGCCGCATCTTGACGCTGAAGGCCTCGGCGTACGCCAGCTTCGTGGAGTCGGCGACGCTCAGCGCGAAGGTGACCGGCACGACCTCCTTGGGGTTGGCGTTGCCGTCGGTGGCGGCGCCGACGTCGATGCCGGTGGGGGTGCGCTCGCCGACGCTGACGACGAGCGCCTGGCTGACGACGATGCCGGCGATGTTGTAGGGCAGCTCGGCCTTGCGCACGCTCTGGTCGACCTGGTTCTTGTTGCTCTGCCGGGCGGCGAAGGCGGCGACGACGTCGACGCGGTCACCGGGGCGGACGCGGCCGTTGATGCCGTCGGCGGCGTCGAAGTTGATCGACACCTCGCGCATGCCGTCGGCGAGCGAGGAGCTCGAGGTGAGCATCTCGCTGCTGAGGTAGCTGCCCGACTTGATGGTCGTCAGCGCCTTCTGGCCCAGGAACTCGGAGTCCTTGGTGACCGTGGTGTCGGTGACGTACTTGGTCGGGATCTCGCGCTGCGTGACGTCGTCCGGCGTGATCGCCGCGAACGGCGGGATGTTCTTGGCGGCGACGTACACCGTGGTGCGCGGCCCGACCTCGGCGTTGACCTGGGCGACGTAGGACGCCACGCCGATGAAGACGGCGCCGGCGCCGACGACCGCGAGCACGAGCATCACGAGCCCTCGTCGTTGTCTGGGGTTCATGCTGCTCCCTGCTCGCCCGCGAGGGCTGCGGTCGTGGCGGCCTGGGCCGCCGGCGCGGTCGCCGTGGCGGCGGTGGTCTCGAGGGGGGCTGCCGCGTGGCAGAACCGGCACGACGTCCAGGCCACCGGGGCGCCGCAGGAGCGGCACTCGGTGGCGGCGTCGAGCGCGGTGCGCACCAGCACCGACAGGTCTTGCGGCAGGGCGGAGAACTCGGTGAAGTGCCGGCTCGCCCAGCGGGCGCGCGACTCGGCCGGCGCCTCGACGACGGTGGCCGGCTGGCCGGTGAGCCGGCGGGCGAGGTCGTCGACCACCGCGGCGGTGGCGTCGTCACCGCCCGTGCACGCGAAGTGCATCGGGACGTCGACCTCGGGCAGCCGCACGGCCGCGGTGTCGACGCCCGTGACCGGCACGATGACGCGGTGCGGGTGGGTCAGGACGACGAAGCGGCTGGACGGCCACCAGGACTGGACGTGCTGGGCCATGCTCGGGCCGGGATCGGCCAGGCGCGCCACCGAGGTGACGGCGGCGCCGGCGGTCATGGTGCGCTCGAGCGCCTCGCAGACCACGAGCAGCTGGCCGGCGGTGAACGAGCCCTGCATCGAGCCCAGCACCTCGACCAGCCCGCGGCGGGCGAGCGGCGGCAGCGTGCTGGCGTGCACGACGCCGGTGGCGCCGGGCGCCCCGGCCCGCGCCAGCGACAGCGTGTGACGGACCGCGTCGGCCTCCGCCGCTGCGGCCACCACCAGCAGCGCGTCCTCGCGCGCGGCGTGCGGGCGCAGCTGGTCGACCAGCCCGGCCACGTCGTCGACGCCGATGACGCCGCCGACCTCACGAGATCCGAGCAGGCGGACTCGTCCCTGTGCAGTGGTCATGAGTGCTCTCCCCGTCATGACTCTGGCCACGATTCCGTCGAAGTGTGACAGAAACGACACTACTCCCGAAAGGGGTCTTGTCCCAACGGAGGGTAGCCAAAAGGGACATTAGCCGTCATGATCGGATACGGAAAGTCACCAACCGGACCGTTCCACCCAACTAGCCGAGAACGGTCACCTGGTGGTGAGATGTGGTGACGCACCGCATCGGCCCTGCAGCCGTCGAGATCCGGGGAGCCCGACATGCCACGCCGCCGACCGCCCACCGTTTTGCTCGTGGGGTGCGTCCTCGTGGCCCTGGTGGTCACCGCCTGCAGCGGGGACGACGGCAAGGACCCGTCGTCGTCCGGCACGGCCAGCAGCGGGTCGTCGGGGTCGTCGTCGTCCACCACGAGCCAGGCGCCGGCGATCGTGCCGGTCGACGGCTTCCAGCGCCTGAACGTGCTGCCGGCGCCGGTCGCGCAGCAGGACGTCCTCGACAGCAGCCAGGGCGAGCCCCGCACGGCGCGCGCCGAGGTGCTGCAGGTCTCCAAGGTCGGGTCCGCCGTCCGGGTCGTGGTCGCGTGGGACCGCCCGGTCGAGGGCGACGCCGCCAGCGGCGACCGCATGCGCTCGCTGCGCCACCCGCTGGAGTTCCAGTACGAGATCGGGCTGCGGCTCTACGACCCCGCCGGCGGCACGCTGGCCGAGCCGCTGCGGGCCGAGGACGGCACGTGCCTGTGCAGCCAGAACACCGGCCGCTCGACGCTGTCGGACCGCCAGTCGCTGTACTGGGCCGACTTCCCGGCGCCGACCGGCACCACCGCCACCTTGCTGATGGGCCAGGCCACGCCGCCGATGCAGGACCTGCCGATCACGGACGACGCCCCCGCGCTGACGCTGCCCGAGGACCTCGTCGAGTGGGTCGAGAACGCTCCGCCCGCCGAGGTCGGCGCCGGCGCCGCGGCTCCGGTGGTGCGCCAGGTGCGGCGCACGGTGCAGACCTTCGGCGGCGCTGAGGACGCGCAGGTGGGCCAGAACGCCGACGTGTCCGTGCCGTCCGACGTGCTGTTCGCGTTCGACTCCTCGACGTTGACGAGCGCCGCCAAGCGGATCTTGAGCAAGGCAGCGCCGCAGCTCGTGAAGGCGGCGCGGGGCAAGGCCGTGCAGGTCGTGGGCCACACCGACGACCAGGGCTCGAACTCCTACAACCAGAAGCTGTCCGAGCGCCGGGCGTCGGCCGTGGCCAGGGCGCTGAAGCCGGCGCTCAGCCGGGCCGGGATCACGGTGAAGGCGTCGGGCAAGGGCGAGACCCAGCCGATCGTGCCGAACCGCGCGAAGGACGGCGACGCCATCCCGGAGAACCAGCAGCGCAACCGCCGCGTCAGCTTCGTCTTCCCCCGTGCGCGCGGGGGCGACGCGGTGGCCATCGACGTGCCCAAGCCGCTGCCCAAGATGGCGGTCGCCAAGAAGACCACCGCGTCGCCGAAGGTGACCGGCTCGCTCGCGTCGGTGCTGAGCGCCAACGGCAAGGCGCGGCTGGACGTCACCCGCGCGCAGCGCGTCGGCGAGGACCTGTGGGTGCGCTTCGACTTCACCTCGGTCGGCAGCAAGGCGCCCTGGGGCGCGAACTCCGGGCTGCTCGACGAGAACCCCGTCGCGTCGAACGCCACGATGACGCCGCTGCGCCTGGTCGACGCGCAGCAGAAGCGCGTGTCGCCGCCGCTCGACGCCGGCAGCGGGATCTGCCTGTGCACCGAGGACATGGGCTCGGGGGCGCTGTACCCCGACCCGATGTCGCTGTGGGCGGTCTTCCCGGCGCCGGCGGCCAGCACCACCAAGGTGACCCTGCGCGTGCCGGGCGTCGGCCAGGTCGTCGACGTCCCGCTGAGCTGAGATGGGACGCCTGTCGCCGCAGGCCCGCGAGCAGGTCGACGGGCTGGGTTCGCCGGTGCCGCTGACCGTCGACGGCGTGCCCGCCGGCCTCGACGTCGAGGTCGCCGCCTCGCTGCGCCAGCGCACCGTGGGGCTGCTCGGCGCGCACACCGCCCCCACCACCGCGCTGCTGCTGCACCCGTGCAGCTCGGTGCACTCGATCGGGATGCGGGTCGACCTCGAGGTCGCCTACCTCGACTCGGACCTCGAGGTGCTCGAGGTCACGGACCTGCCGCGCTGGCGCATGCACCGGCCGCGCCGTCGCGCGGTGGCGGTGCTCGAGGCCGCGCCCGGCGCCCTGACGGCGGCCGGTCTGCGGCCCGGGGTGCGGCTGGGGGTCGTGCGTGCGTAGGTGGGCCTGGTTCACGCTGGTCGGGCTGGTGGCGGTGTCGCTGCTCGTGCTGCCGCTGTCGCCCGGGATGGCCGAGGGGCTGCGGGTGCGGGTCTGCACGGCCACCGGCGGCAGCTGCGGCTACCGGCCCGCGCCGGTGAAGTGCACCGTGCTGTCGCGTGACTCCGGCATCGCCTCGGGCCTGACCGTGCTGAGCTCGACCCGGTCGGCCGACGGCTCGGTCGAGGTCGACAAGCTGCTCGACGGCTCGGCCGTCGTCCGGCTCGAGCGACCGGACCCCGAGCGCTCCGGCACCGGACTCGGAACCCTTGCGGCACAACGGCTGGACGTCGAGCAGCGGCCCGGCGGGTCGCTCGCCGGTGCCGACGACGAGCTCGAGGCCGTCTACCGGTTCCGGCGGCACGACGACGCCGACGCGTGGCTCGACCACTACCACCGGGTCGACGAGCCGGTGGTAGTCGCCGCGGCTGGACCGCACGGCACCGGGCTGCACGAGGGCGTGCGCCAGGTCGTGCAGGTGCTCGGCTTCACCGACCCCGACTCGGTCGCGGCCCCTGACGCGGTTGGCCTCGACGTGCCGGCGCAGGCGACCGCGGCCGGTGCCTACCTCGGCGTGTCCGGACCGGCGCTCGCGGACGCCGACACCGCCGGGCAGCGACCGCGGCTGCTGCTCGACGCGAGCGGCCGCGCGACGACGTCCGGCTCGTTGTCGTTGGCGCGCAACCAGGACGAGATCGACGGCTCGCTGGCCACCCGCCTCGGTTTCGTGGCGGACCCGAGCTACGCGGTGCAGACCGATGCCGCCGGGCGTCCGGTGCGGCTGGTCGTGAGCGGCGAGGCCGGGCAGACGGTCGACGGCGACTTCCTCGCGGCCGACGTGCTGCCGTTGCGCGAGCAGGGCGAGAGCCGCGGACCGGGCGCGCAGCAGGCGGCGCTCGACCGCGACCGGGGCGTGCGCACCTTCCAGAGCGTCGTGCTCGACCTGCGGGGCGAGTCCAACCGGCGCGCGTTCGACGCCGTGTTCCTGGCGTCGGGCTCGCTGAACGCGGTGCGCCCCGCGCCGCTGACCCGGCTGCCGCGCACCGGTCTGGTCGTCGTGGACGCCGGCCGGGCGGCGCGGGCGGTGCAGGCGCTGGTCGCCCGGATCGGGAGCGACGGCGTGGTGGTGCGGACGACGTCACGCACCACCGGGGGCACCACCACCCTGGACGCCGGCTACAGCGAGGACTTCGCCGTGCCCGCCAGCCGTCTGACCAAGCTGCCGGGGTGCTCGCAGTGAGGCGGCGGTCGGTCGTGGCGGTGGCGGCCGCGCTGGTGCTGCCGCTGGGGGTGGCCGGGGTGGCGTTCGCGGCCTCGCGCCCGGCCACGTCGTCCGTCCGCGCGGCCCTGCCGACGGCCCCCGAGGGCTGGACGACGCAGCAGCAGGGCGCGCTGTCGTTCGCGCTGCCGCCGGGGTTCGAGCCGGTGCCGTCGGGTGCGGGCCTGACGGTGGCGGCGGCGCAGTGGACCAAGACCGACGACCGCAAGCTCGCGGTGGCGCCGGCGGCGGTCGTGTACCTCGAGAACGGCGCCGTCGGGCCGCTCGCGGTGCGGGGCGCCCTCGTGACGCGCTCGCGCTCGGCCGAGCTGGGCGTGCAGCCGTCTCGACCGCTGCGCACGGTGCCGGTGCCGGGGAGTGCCGGTGCGGCGGCCGTCGAGTGGACCTTCGGGCAACGGTTGCGCGCGGTCAAGAAGCCGCTGGCCAGCCGGCAGCTCGAGGTCGTCGTGCAGCTCGACGGACGTGAGCAGTACGGCCTCTCCCTCGGCGGCCCGGCCGCGTTCCTGACCGACCAGGTGGTGCAGGACTTCCTGGCCTCGATCACGGTGTCGGAGCCGTCGTCATGAGGCTGCTGCACCGGCCGACGGTGATCCGGGTCCTGCTGGTGTCGGCCGGGTTGACCCTGGTGGTCTTCACCCTCGCCGCGCTCGTGGCGCCCACCCTGGTCGACCTGTTCGGGGCCGGCGCGGCCCGCCGGGTGACCCTCGTGGCCGGGTTCGCCGTCCGGGTGCTGGCCGGTCGCGCCGCCACCCGACGCACCTGGGTGCAGGGCGGAGATGCCCTGCTGGTGCTGGGCTGCGTGGTGGTCGGCGGCCTGCTCGGCTGGCTGGTCTTCCCCGGGCTGGTGTCGCTGGTCGGGGTCGTCTCGCTCGGGGGCACGTCGGACGAGCTGCTCGACCTGCTGGCCGACCTCGGGCTGTTCCTGCTCGCCCTCGCGGTCGGGGCGTTGTCGGCGCGATGGGGCCGTCACCCCGCCTGACGCGGTCACCGGCGCAGCCGCGCGAGGAAGCGTCGGACGAGGTCGTCGACCGCTGCGGTGGCTCTGCTCGGTGCTGCTGGTGGGGCTGGGTGTGGTGGGTGGTCTGGTGGGTCGGTGGACCAGGTGATGTGGCCGTCGACGAGGCGGGCCGTCATCCCGGTGGCGTGGACGTGGCGGTGGTGCCGCCCGCAGAGCAGCGTCCCGGTGGACACGGACGTCTTCCCGCCTCGGGAGAACGGGGTGGTGTGGTGGACGTCGCACCAGGCGGGTGGTGCGGTGCAGCCGGGGAAGGTGCAGTGCTGGTCCCTGAGGGCGATTGCGAGGCGCTGCTTGGCGGGGAAGGGGTACTGGGTGCGTCCGACGTCGAGCGGGTTGCCGACGGTGTCGAACAGCACCGGCACCAT
>NZ_BAAGXY010000014.1:0-13892 GCF_054779595.1 Angustibacter peucedani | reverse complement strand
ACGGCGACCTCGACGTCGGCCGGCGTCGACACCGGCACCGCGGCGAGCGGCGCGCCGGTGAACGGCGCCGTCGGCGTGCGGGTCTCGGCGCGGGGGCTCGCGACGACGCGGCGGGTCAGGCGGCGCGCGAGCGCCGGGTCGACCGCGTAGGTGGCGGAGGCGTCCGTCTCGGGATCGGCGATCGTGTCGGACATGCCCTCAGCCTAGGCGCGCACACCGGGCCTGGCTACCGTTGAGTAACTACGCCTCAGGTGGCAGCGACGCCGCCTCAGGCGGGGTCGTACGGCGCGACGACGACCTCGACCCGCTGGAACTCCTTGAGGTCGGAGTAGCCGGACGTCGCCATGGCCCGACGCAGCGCGCCGACCAGGTTGGTCTTGCCGTCGGCCGAGCGGCCCGGCCCCTCGAGGATCTCGGTGAGCGGGCCGAGCGTGCCCACGGACACCCGCTCGCCGCGCGGCAGCTGCGGGTGGTGCGCCTCGGGTCCCCAGTGGAACCCGCGTCCCGGCGCCTCGACGGCGCGGGCGAGCGCGGCGCCCAGCATGACCGCGTCGGCGCCGCAGGCGATGGCCTTGACCAGCTCGCCGGAGCGCCCCATGCCGCCGTCGGCGATCACGTGCACGTACCGGCCGCCGGACTCGTCCATGTAGTCGCGGCGGGCGGCGGCGACGTCCGCCACCGCCGAGGCCATGGGGACGTGGATGCCGAGGGTCGTGCGCGTCGTGTGCGCCGCCCCGCCGCCGAAGCCGACGAGCACGCCGGCCGCCCCGGTGCGCATGAGGTGCAGCGCCGCGGTGTAGGTGGCGCAGCCGCCGACGATCACCGGGACGTCGAGCTCGTAGATGAAGCGCTTGAGGTTCAGCGGCTCGGCGCGGCCGCTGACGTGCTCGGCGCTCACCGTGGTGCCGCGGATGACGAAGAGGTCGACCCCGGCGTCCACCACGGTCTTCCACAGCTGCTGGGTGCGCTGCGGCGAGAGCGCGCCGGCGACCGTGACACCCGACTCGCGGACCTGGCGCAGCCGCTCGGTGACGAGGTCCGGCTTGATCGGCTCGTCGTAGATCTCCTGCATGCGGCGCGTGGCGGTGACGTCGTCCAGGCCGGCGATCTCGGCGAGCAGCGGCTCGGGGTCGTCGTACCGGGTCCACAGGCCCTCGAGGTCGAGCACGCCGAGGCCGCCGACCTCGCCCATGGCGATGGCGGTGGCGGGCGACATGACCGAGTCCATCGGTGCGGCGATCACGGGCAGCTCGAACCGGTAGGCGTCGATCTGCCAGGCGACCGAGACCTCCTCGGGGTCGCGGGTGCGCCGGCTGGGCACGACCGCGACGTCGTCGAAGGAGTACGCCCGACGTCCGCGCTTGCCGCGCCCGATCTCGATCTCGCTCACGGCGGCAAGGCTACCGGGCGCGCACCCGGCCCCCTCAGGACAGCCGGGCCAGCAGGTCGAGCGAGGCCCGGACGTCGGCGAGCGCGGCCGGCGCGTCCTGCGGACCGGCGAGGACGACGTCCTGCTCGAGCACGTACCAGCCGGCGTACCCGTCCTGCTCGAGCTGCCGGACGACGTCCGCGACCCGTGCGTCGCCGGTGCCCAGCGGCCGGTAGAGCCCCTGCGCGACGCCCTGCTGGTAGGCCAGCTCGCCCGCGCGCACCCGCTCGGCCAGCGCCGCGTCGACGTCCTTGAGGTGCGCGTGCACGACGCGCTCGCCGCCGGCCCGGGCGACCTCCACCGGGTCGCCGCCGCCGACCAGCACGTGACCGGTGTCGAGGCACAGGTCGACGCTGGCGTGCTCGAGCACCCGGGTGATGTCGTCGGGCGTCTCGACCATCGTGCCGACGTGCGGGTGCAGCGCGACGGTGACGCCGCGGCGGGCGGCGAGCGCCGCCACGCGGTCGACCTCGCTGAGCAGGTGCGTCCAGCCCGCGGCGTCCAGCGCCGGCCGGCCCTCGTAGCCGTCGACCCCGGTGGCCGCGGCCAGCACCAGGACGTCGGCGCCGCAGGCCACTAGCCCGTCGAGCGCCGCGTGCAGGGCGGGCTCGGGGTCGTGGTCGGCGTCGTGCAGCACCAGCGGGACGAAACCGCCGACCGCCCGCAGCCCCTCGGCGGCCAGCACCGCGGCGCGCTTGTCGGGTGCCTCGGGCAGGAAGCCGTCGGGCCCGAGCTCGGTGGCGGTCAGGCCCAGCGAGCGCATCTGGCCGAGGACGGTGTCGAGGTCGAGCTGGTGGCCCCAGCCCGGCACCTCGCAGACGCCCCAGCTGATCGGCGCGCCGGCGGCCCGCGCGAGCGGTGTCGTCACGGGCGTGGGCGCTGCAGGCTCGGCACGTCCGCGAGCCTACGCTGCTGACGTGCAGCACGAAGGCCCCTTGCGGATCGCGGTGGTCGGCCTGGGCGGGATGGGGCGCACCCACCTGGCCGGCCTGCTCGCGCTGGGCGTCGACCAGCCGCTGGAGGTGAGCGCGGTCGCGGACGTCGACGACGCGGCCGTCGACGCGCACCTGGCTCCCGGGCGCCGCGGCTGGACGACGCCGCTCGAGCTGGTGGCCGAGGCGGACGTCGACGCCGTGGTGGTCGCCGCACCGGACGCCGCGCACGCCGAGCTGGTGCACGCCTGCCTCGACCGCGCCCTGCCGGTGCTGTGCGAGAAGCCGTTGACGACGTCCGTCGCGGCGTCGGCCGCGGTGGTCGAGCACGAGCTGCGCACCGGGCGGCAGCTGGTGCAGGTCGGCTTCATGCGCCGCTACGACCCGGCGTTCGCCGCCGTGGCCGACGCGGTGCACGCGGGCGAGGTCGGCCCGCCGGCCGTCGTCCGGACGGTGCACCGCAACCCGGTCGAGGCCTACGCGTTCGAGCCGTCGGTGCTGGTGCGCAACTCGGCGTCGCACGACGTCGACCTGCTGCGCTGGGTCACGGGCGACGAAGTGGTCGAGGTCGGTGTCGACGAGGCCCGCGACGCCGGACCGGGTTTCGCGGCGTTCCTGCTGCGCACCCGCACCAGCGGTGGCACCGTGACCTCGACCGAGCTGGTCTACGGCCCGGGCTGCGGCTACGTCGTGGGGCTGGAGGTGACCGGTCTGGACGGCGCGGTGGCCACGCCGGCCGAGCGCTCGCCCGACTGGACCCGCCGGTTCGACGACGCCTACCGGCGCCAGCTGGCCGGGTGGGTCGAGGGGCTGCGGTCGGGGCGGCCGGACCCGCGCGGGGCGACGGCGGCCGACGGGCTGGCGGTGAGCCGGGTGCTCGACGCGGCGGACGAGGCGTGGACGACGGGACGAACCGTACGGCTGGAGGGCTGATGGCAGAACGCAACTGGGCCGGCAACGTCGAGTACGGCGGTCCGCTGGAGCGCCCCGAGAGCGTCGAGCAGCTGCAGCAGCTGGTGCGCGACGCCCGGCAGCTGCGGGTCGTCGGCTCGCGGCACTCGTTCAACGACGTGGTCAGCACCGACGGCACCCTGGTGACGCTCGACGCGCTGCCGCTCGAGGTCGAGGTGGACGTCGACGCGCGCCAGGTCGTGGCGAGCGGCGCGGTGCGGTTCGGCGAGCTGGCCGGACGGCTCGACGCCGCGGGACTGGCGCTGCCCAACCTCGGGTCGCTGCCGCACATCAGCGTCGCCGGGGCCTGCGCCACCGGCACGCACGGCTCGGGCGACGTCAACCAGGTGCTCGCCGCCTCGGTGGCCGCGGTCGAGGTCGTGCGTCCCGACGGCGAGCTGGAGGTGCTCCGCCGCGGGGAGCCCGACTTCCCCGGAGCCGTCGTCTCGCTGGGAGCGGTCGGGCCCGTCGTCCGGGTGACGCTCGACGCCGTGCCGACCTTCGCCGTGCGGCAGGACGTGTACGACGACGTGCGGCTCGCGCCGTCCGACCTGCTCGAGGCGCTCGGCTCGGCCTACAGCGTCAGCCTCTTCAGCGACCTGCGCTCCGACCGGTTCCTCATGGCCTGGCGCAAGCAGCGCTTCGACCCGCGGGCCGAAGCCCCTGCGGCAGAGCCGGTCTGGGCCGGTGGCCGGCTCGCGACGGCCGCCCGGCACCCGGTGCCCGGCCAGCCCACCGAGGGGACGACGGCCCAGGGCGAGGTCGGGCCGTGGCACGAGCGGCTGCCGCACTTCCGGCGCGAGGTGCCGCCGAGCAGCCGCGGGGACGAGCTGCAGTCCGAGTACCTGCTGCCGCGCGAGCACGCGGCGGCGGCGTGGTCGGCGCTGCTCGGGCTGCGCGACGAGCTGGCGCCCCTGGTGCAGATCGCCGAGGTGCGCAGCGTGGCGGCCGACCCGCTGTGGATCAGCCCGGCGTCCGAGCGCGACAGCGTGGCGCTGCACGTCACCTGGGTGCAGGACGAGGTGGCCGTGCGCGCGGCGCTCGAGCGGCTCGAGCCGCTGCTGGTGCCGTTCGCGGCGCGGCCGCACTGGGGCAAGGTGTCGGTGCTGCCGGCCGAGCGGCTGCCCGACCTGTACCCGCACCTGGGCACCTGGGCCGAGATGGTGCGCCGCCGCGACCCGCAGGGCGTCTTCCGCAACGCGTTCGTCGAGCGCGTCGTCGGGTCCGTGTGACGGCTCGCGACCGGCACGTGGCTGGCATGCTGCGCGCATGACGTTCCGATCGACGGTGCTGCTGGGCGGCAAGACCGCCACCGGCATCCCCCTGCCGGACGCCGAGGTCGAAGCGCTCGGCGGCGGGCGCAAGCCGGCCGTGACGGTGACCGTCAACGGCTACTCCTACCGCACCACGGTCGCCTCGCGCGACGGCGTGTACCTGGTGCCGCTCAGCGCCGAGAACCGCTCTGCCGCAGGCGTGGCGGCCGGTGACGAGGTGGAGGTCTCGCTCGCCCTCGACACCGCGCCGCGCGAGCTCGAGGTGCCGGACGACCTGCAGGCAGCCCTGGACGCCGAGCCCGCCGCACGTGCGTTCTTCGACGGGTTGTCGTACAGCAAGCGGCAGTGGTTCGTGCTGAGCGTGACCGGCGCGAAGACGGCCGAGACCCGCGAGCGCCGCGTGACCAAGGCGCTCGAGCTGCTGCGCGACGGTCGCTCCCACTAGGACGCGACGACGTCGCCGTCCTTCACCGTGACGGCGAACGTCGCGAGCGGGCTGGGCGCCGGGCCGCTGATGTTCTTGCCGTTCAGGTCGAACGCCGACTGGTGGCACGGGCAGTCGAGCTCGCCCTGGCCGGGAGCGACCGTGCAGCCCATGTGGGTGCACCGGGCCTTGAAGGCCAGCACCGTGCCCTCGGTCGGCTGGGTGATGAGGATCGCCGTGCCGTCGGGGGCCTTGGCCGAGATCGCCCCGCCCACCGGCACGTCCGACACCTTCGCCAGCGCAGCGCCGCCGTCCGATCCCCCCGAGCCCGACGAGCTCGACGAGCTGGACGAGCTGCCGGACGACGAGCCGCCCGCCGCGCTGTCGTCCCCGCTCCCGCACGCGCTCACGAACGCGGTGGCGGCGACGGCCAGACCGGCCCCCAGCACCGGTCGCCGTCCGATCGCGATGTCGACGGGTGCGGGACGGTCGTGGGCGTGCGGCATGCGGCCTCCTCGTCAGCGGACCGCGCCTCGGTCCGGTGCTGGAGGAACGGGACGAACCCCCCGCGAGGTTCACCGTGGAGGATCGCTGCCGCTCAGCGGGAGCGTCCTTCCACGGTCTGGCCAGCCCTCGAGCGCGTCAGCCCTCGTCGGGCCGGCCGGTGCCGTCGGTGCGCAGGCTGGTGTCGAGGTCGTCGTCCAGCGACTCCTCGCCGTCCGGGTCGACCTGGGGGCGCCCGGCGGCGGGCATCACGCCGCGCTCGTCGAGGTTGCCGTCGTTGTACGACCCGTCGGTGCTCTGCTCCGGCTGCACGGCGCCCCCGTGCGGCTGCACCGTCTCGCCCGGCACGGTCGCCGAGGGAAGGTCCGCCGCGGGCTCGCGGCCCGTCGGGGAGTCCAGGTCGGTCTGCGCGTCAGCCGGGTTCTCGCTCATGCACCACACCGTCGCACCTGACGGCGCGCGCGCAACCCGAGCCGCTGGACGACCCCGGCTCAGCGACCGGTGTAGTTCGGCGCCTCGACGGTCATCTGGATGTCGTGCGGGTGCGACTCCTTGAGCCCCGCAGCCGTGATCCGGATGAACCGGCCGTTGGCCTGCAGCTCGGGCACGGTGCGCGCGCCGGAGTACCACATCGACTGCCGCAGGCCGCCGACGAGCTGGTGCGCGACACCGGCGAGCGGCCCGCGGAACGGCACCTGCCCCTCGACGCCCTCGGGGATCAGCGCGTCGTCGGCCGAGACGTCGGCCTGGAAGTACCGGTCCTTCGAGAACGAGCGGATGGCGCCGCGCGACTGCATGGCGCCGAGCGAGCCCATGCCGCGGTAGGTCTTGTACTGCTTGCCGTTGATGAAGACCAGCTCGCCCGGGCTCTCCTCGACACCGGCCAGCAGCGAGCCGAGCATCACCGTGTCGGCGCCCGCGACGATCGCCTTGGCGATGTCACCCGAGTACTGCAGCCCGCCGTCACCCATGAGCGGCACGCCGGCCGGGCGGCACGCGAGCGACGCCTCGTAGATCGCGGTCACCTGCGGCACGCCGATGCCGGCGACGACGCGCGTGGTGCAGATCGAGCCCGGCCCGACGCCGACCCGCACGCCGTCGGCGCCCGCGTCGACGAGCGCCTGGGCGGCGGCCCGGGTGGCGACGCTGCCGCCCAGGACGTCGATCCCGGCCGCGGCCGGGTCGGCCTTGAGCTGGGCCACCATGTCGAGCACGCCGCGCGAGTGGCCGTGCGCGGTGTCGACGACGATCAGGTCCACGCCGGCGTCGATCAGCGTCATGGCCCGCTTCCAGGCGTCGCCGTGGAACCCGACGGCCGCCCCGACGCGCAGCCGGCCCGCGTCGTCCTTCGTGGCCTGCGGGTACTTCTCGGACTTCGCGAAGTCCTTGACCGTGATCAGCCCGCGCAGCCGGCCGCCCTCGTCGACGAGCGGCAGCTTCTCGACCTTGTGCTTGGCCAGCAGCGCCATCGCGTCGTCGGGCGAGGTGCCGACCGGCGCGGTCACGAGCGGCATCGGCGTCATGACGTGCCGCACCAGGCGGCTCTGGTCGCTCTCGAAGCGCAGGTCGCGGTTGGTGACGATGCCGAGCAGCAGCCCGCTGGAGTCGACCACCGGCAGGCCGGACACGCGGTAGCGGGCGCACAGCGCGTCGACCTCGGCGAGCGTCGCGTCCGGACCGGTCGTCACGGGGTGGCTGACCATGCCGGCCTCGGAGCGCTTCACCAGGTCGACCTGCGCCGCCTGGTCGTCGACCGAGAGGTTGCGGTGCAGCACGCCGAGGCCGCCCTGGCGCGCCATGGCGATGGCCATGCGCGACTCGGTGACGGTGTCCATCGGCGAGGAGATCAGCGGCAGGTTGACCGTGATCCGCTTCGACACCCGCGTCGCGGTGTCGACCTCGGACGGGATGACGTCGCTCTCGTGCGGCAGCAGCAGCACGTCGTCGAAGGTCAGCCCGAGGGCCGCGAACTTGTCCGGGACGTCGACACCGTCAGGGCTCATGCTGGCCTCTCTCGAGCACGCTGGGCAGATGTCCCAGGGTACCTGGGCCGCGGGGTCACCCGAGCAGCGCCGTGCGGCCCTTCCCCTTGCCCTTGCCCTTCCCCTGGCCCTGGCTGTCGCCGTCGCCGTCACCCGGGTCGGACGTCGTCGGGGCGGGCGGGGTGGTCGTGGTGGCCGGCGGCGGGGGCGGCGCCTGCACCGCGCCCGGTCCGGCCGTCGTGGTCGTGCCCTTGGCCGGCTTGGACGGCTTGGGCTTCTTCGGGCCCTTGGTCGCGCTCGGGTGGTCGCCCTGGTCGTCGTCGTCGGTGCTGCTCGGCGTGCCGGGCCCGTGCGTCTCGCCCGGCCCGGCCGGCGTCCCGCCCGGCCCACCCGTGGGGGCACCGGTGGCGACGCCCGGACCAGCCGGCGCGCTCGGCGTGCCCACGGGAGCAACGCCGGGGAGACCGGACGCCGTCCCCGCGGCCAGCGCGGCCTCGAGCGCCGCCAGGTGCTGGCGCACCTCGGGACCGCCGCCGTCCGGCAGAGCCGCGGCCTCCGAGCGCAGCGCCGCGACCCGCGCCGGGTCGACGCCGCGCTCGGCGGCCGCCGCGTCGATGCGCTTCGTGAGCCGGTCGACCTGGTCGCGCGAGGGCTTGTCCTGGTGGTGGGTGACGACCTTGGCGATGGTGCGCAGGCCGAAGGCGCCGACCGGGTCGCCCGAGACGGCGGCCGCGACACCCGCGCTGCCCAGCACCATGGCGACCGCCGCGGCGACCGCGCCGCCGCGCCCCACCCGCACGACCCGCCGGCTCAGACCGCGCGCCGGAGGGGGCGCCATGGACAGCACCGCCGCCACGGAGCCGGCCGGCAGCTCGGTCGCTGGCAGGTCGACGTCGACGTCCGCCGCGAGCGCCGCGAGCAGCGCGACCGCGGGGTCGGCGACGTCCTCACCGGTGGCGGACCGCCGGCCGAGCCGGTCGAGCAGCGCGTCGTCGGCGAGCACGCCGTCCAGGGACGGGGTCATGACGCCCCCTCCTGCGACCGCGCGGCGAGCTCGCGCAGCTTGGCGAGCGCCCGGTGCTGGGTGACGCGCACCGCGCCCGGGCTCATGCCGAGCGCGCGGCCGGTCTCCTCGGCGGTCCAGCCGGCGGCGACGCGCAGGGTGAGCACCTCGCGCTGGGTCTCGGGCAGGGTCGCGAGCAGGTCGCGGGCGTGGTCGGCGTCCGCGGCGCGCAGCGCGAGGTCCTCGGGGCCGGGAGCCGGGTCGACGCCGTCCTGGACGACGTCGGTGGGCTGCGGACGGCGGATCGCGGCGCGCTGCACGTCGGCCACCTTGCGCGAGGCGATGCCGTGGACGAAGGCCTCGAAGGGCACGCCCCGGTCGCTGTAGCGCGGCAGTGCCGTCAGCACGGCGATGCACACCTCCTGCGCCGCGTCGTCCGCGGCGTCCTCCGCCCCGCGGTAGCGGCCGAGCCGACCTCGGGCGTAGCGGTGGACGAGACGTCGTACGTCGGCGAGGAGCTGCTCGGTGGCCTGCGGGTCACCCTCGACCGCGCGAGCGGCCAGCGCCCGCAGGTCGTCAGCGGGCTCCGCAGGAGGTATCGCGGAGGCGCCGCCCGGCGTTACGCCGGCGGCCGCGTCGTCCGCTGCAGTCGTCATCGAATGTCCCCGAGAGCTGGTCCGTCGGGTCCGACGATAGCCGCGTCAGTGCACCAGGCCCCAGCGGAAGCCGACCGCCACCGCCTGGGCGCGGTCGGCCGCACCCATCTTGCGGAAGAGCCGGCGCGCGTGGGTCTTGACGGTGTCCTCGGACAGGTACAGCTCCTTGCCGATCTCGGCGTTGGAGCGGCCGCGGCTCATGCCGGTCAGCACCTGCATCTCGCGCTCGGTGAGCGTGGGCTGGGCGGCGGCGCCGGCCAGGGCGGCGCCCGGGTCGACGTGCCGGCGCCCGGCGACGTCGGAGAGCGACTGGACGACGGTCGCGGCGAGCTCCTCGCGCGAGGCGTCCTTGACGACGTACCCGCGGGCCCCGGCGGCGATGGCGCGCGCGACGCCGTCGACGTCCTCCGCGACGGTCATCATCAGCACGCAGGCCTCGGGGTGCAGGGAGATGAGGCGGCGGGTGGCCTCGGTGCCGCCGACGCCGGGCATCCGGACGTCCATGAGCACCAGGGAGGGACGCTCGACCGGCCAGCGGGCGAGGACCTCCTCGCCGCTGGCAGCGGCGAGCACGCGGGTCACGCCGGGGATGGTCGCCACGGAGCGACGCAACGTCTCCCGCGCCAGCGGGGAGTCGTCGCAGACCAGCACGGTCGCCATCCGCACGTCCTTCCGGTACGAAGCTGCGCACGGCCGGTCCGGCCGTGTCGACACCTCATCGGCACGTGCGGGGCGCTTCCTTAGGTCTGGAGCCCCTCGGAGGTGCGCGCGGGGTCGTCCCACCACCCGCTCGTGCGCCCGGTCGGCAGGTGCTCGCGGACGACGGCCCGGCAGCGGGCGGTCGCCGCCGCCCACGCCGGTCCGGCCAGAGGACCGCCCACGGCCACCAGCGGCGCCAGCCCGAGCCGGTCGGCGAGCACCAGCGCCGCCTCGAGGTCGGCCGCGCCCTGCTCGGTCGAGGGCTCGTGCGCCACGGCGCTGAACAGCAGCGACTTGGCCCGGTGCCGGTCGGACGGCGCGCTGCTGGCCACCGCGTCGCCCGCGGCCTCCCGCGCGGTGACCGGGTCGCCGTCGAGCAGCGCCACCTCGCAGCGCACCCACGCCAGCCGGGTGGCACGGCGCCAGTGGCCCGGCTGCTGGTCGGCGAGCTCGACGACGCAGCCGGCCTGGCGCCAGCGCTCGACCGCCGCGCTCAGGTCGGCCCGCCCGACGGCGTCCGCGGCCCAGCCGGTCCAGGCGTCGGCGAGGGCGTCGGCCAGGCGAGGGCCCGGGCCGGCCTCCCCAGCCACGCCCAGCAGCCCGGCGCACCGCTCGACCGCCTCGCCGTCCAGCTCGTCCGCCCGGTCGTGGTCGCCGAGCTGGCGCCAGCCGCTCGCGTGCGCGGTGCGCAGCAGCTCGTGCTCGACCGCGTCGTCGTCCGGCCCGGCCTGCACGGCCAGCGCCTCGCGGTAGCAGCCGCGCGCGAGCAGGCCGGCGACGTCGTCCCACGCGCTGCGGGCGGCGGGCACGGCGTCAGATGAGGGAGGCGACGACCTGGTCGACCGCCTCGCCGAGCGAGTCGACGAAGGTCACGGACGGCGGCAGGTCGCGCCCCCAGCCCGGCCCGCCGAGCAGCAGCCGCGGTTTGGGACGCACCCGGCCCAGCTGCTCGAGCAGCTCCTCGTTCCCGACGGGCATCACGGCGTAGACGAAGACCACGGCCGGGCCGACGCGCTTGACCGCGGACACCAGCGCGTCGCCCGGCACCCGCTGGCCGAGCTGACGGGCGTAGACGCCGCGCTCGGCGAGCGCAGCGGCCAGCGCGTGCAGCGGCAGGCTGTGCTGCTCCTCCCCGGCGGCGGCCAGCACGACCTGGGCGGTGTTGCGGGCCAGGTCCAACGACTCGGTCGTGCTGCGCAGCACGCCCATGAGGCACTCGCTGAACAGGTGCTCGACCTCGATGCCCTGCTGGGTGCTGGCGTAGCGCTCGCCGAGACCGATGAGCACCGGCGAGACGAGGTTCTCCCAGGTGACGATGACGCCGTCCTGGCGGATCTGCCGGCGCAGGATCTCGCTGATGCCGTACGCATCGAGCATCATCGACGCCCGAGCCAGCCCGCGGGCCGCGGGCGAGGCCTCGCCCAGCGGGACCACCCGTCCCCCGCCCGCCCGGCCCGGCAGGTCACCGGCCAGGTCGACGATCGACACGTCCTCGTCGGGGTCGCCGGCCAGCGCGTACTGGGCCGCCTGCGCGGGCGACAGGCCCTCGTGGGTGAGGCGCCGCATGACGACCAGGCGCGAGAGGTCGGTGGCGCTGTAGCGGCGGTGCGAGCCGGCCGTGTGCTCGGTGGGGCCCAGCCCGTAGCGACGGGCCCAGGTGCGCAGCGTGGCGGGAGCGACGCCGAGCCGCTTGGCGACGGCGGCGACCGTCAGCGTGGGCGGGTCGGGCGTCCCGGTGGCTGGAGCGCGCCCTTCGATCACGCTGTGATTCTGCGGTGCGGGGTGCGTCCCCGCCACTCGTGACCGATCTGGCCGTTGCCGGCGCAATTTCCTTCGAGAGGGCCTTGAACAACGGTTGAAGCGGTTGTACGTTGATCACGGGCAATCGTTTCAGCGGTTGTTCAAAGCGCGTCGCACAGCCCGCTCGAGCCGAGGGCGGTTCCTTCACCAGCACGATCGCGGAGGTTCCAGACATGGCAGAGATCTCTCGGCTCCCCGGACCGGTGGCCGACCTGTGGGAGTGGCAGTACCAGGGTGCGTGCCGCCGGGTCGAGCCCTCGGTCTTCTTCCACCCCGAGGGCGAGCGCGGCCCGACGCGCCGGCGCCGCGACGAGGCGGCCAAGGCCGTCTGCTCCACCTGCCCGGTCGTGGCGCAGTGCCGGCAGCACGCGCTGACCGTGCGCGAGCCGTACGGCGTGTGGGGCGGCATGACCGAGGACGAGCGCGAGGCGTACTACGCGGCCGCCAAGCAGGCGCCGCTCACCGCCGCCAGCTAGTCCCCCGAGACGCCGAAGGCCCGACCACCGCGAGGTGGTCGGGCCTTCGTGCTGCTCAGCGGCGCGCGTCGCGCCGGTCAGCGCCGGTCAGCGCCGGTCAGTGGCCGTGACCGTGACCGTGGCCGTGACCGGCCGCGGCCTCGGGGGCCTCCTCCTTCTTCTCGACCACCAGGGTGTCGGTGGTGAGCACCATGGAGGCGATGGACGCCGCGTTGCGCAGCGCCGAGCGGGTGACCTTGACCGGGTCGATGACGCCGGCGGCCATCAGGTCGACGTACTCGCCGGTGGCCGCGTTCAGGCCGTGGCCGGGCGCGAGCGCCCGGACCTTCTCGACCACGACGAAGCCCTCGAGACCGGCGTTCTCGGCGATCCAGCGCAGCGGCTCGCTGGCCGCCTTGCGGACGATGCCGACGCCCGTGGCCTCGTCGCCGGTGCGGTCGAGCCCGTCGTCCAGCACCTGCACGGCCTGGATCAGCGCCGAGCCGCCGCCGCTGACGATGCCCTCCTCGATCGCCGCGCGGGTCGCCGAGACGGCGTCCTCGATGCGGTGCTTCTTCTCCTTGAGCTCGACCTCGGTGTGGGCGCCGACCTTGATGACGCACACGCCGCCGGACAGCTTGGCCAGCCGCTCCTGCAGCTTCTCGCGGTCCCAGTCGCTGTCGGTGCGCTCGATCTCGGCCTTGATCTGGTTCATCCGGCCCTGCACCTCGGACGCCTCGCCGGCACCCTCGACGATCGTGGTGTCGTCCTTGGTGACCACGATGCGCCGCGCGCGACCCAGCTGGTCGATGCCGACCTGGTCGAGCTTGAGGCCGAGCTCCTCGCTGATGACCTCGCCGCCGGTGAGCACCGCGAGGTCGCCGAGCATGGCCTTGCGGCGGTCGCCGAACCCGGGGGCCTTGACGGCCACGGCGTTGAACGTGCCGCGGATCTTGTTGACGACGATCGTCGACAGCGCCTCGCCCTCGACGTCCTCGGCCACGACGAACAGCGGCTTGCCGGTCTGCAGCACCTTCTCCAGCAGCGGCAGCAGGTCCTGGACCGAGGAGATCTTGGCCTGGTGGATCAGCACGTAGGCGTCCTCGAGGACGGCCTCCATGCGCTCGGCGTCCGTGACGAAGTACGGCGAGAGGTAGCCCTTGTCGAACTGCATGCCCTCGGTGAAGTCGAGCTCCATCGCGGTGGTCGAGGACTCCTCGACCGTGATGACGCCGTCCTTGCCGACCTTGTCGAACGCGTCGGCGATCAGCGAGCCGATCGTGGCGTCCTGGGCCGAGATGGTGGCGACGTGCGCGATGTCGTCCTTGCCGTCGACGTCGCGGGCGGCCTTGAGCAGCGCGTCGCTGACGGCCTCGACGGCGGCGTCGATGCCGCGCTTGAGGCTGGACGGCGCGGCGCCGGCGGCCACGTTGCGCAGGCCCTCCTTGACCATGGCCTGCGCGAGGACAGTGGCGGTCGTCGTCCCGTCGCCGGCGACGTCGTTGGTCTTGGTCGCGACCTCCTTGGCCAGCTGCGCGCCGAGGTTCTCGTACGGGTCGTCGAGCTCGACCTCGCGGGCGATGGTCACGCCGTCGTTGGTGATGGTCGGCGCGCCCCACTGCTTGTTGATGACCACGTTGCGGCCCTTGGGGCCGAGGGTCACCTTGACGGCGTTGGCGAGCGCGTCGACGCCCCGCTCGAGCGCCTTGCGGGCGGAGTCGTCGAACTCCAGGGTCTTGGCCATGGGTGGTCTGGTGCCTCTCTGGGACGAAGGGGGTGCGTG
>NZ_BAAGXY010000013.1:0-24999 GCF_054779595.1 Angustibacter peucedani | reverse complement strand
CGTCCACCGCGCCGTCGTCGGTCGGCCGCTGCTCGAGCAGGCCGCGCAGCAGGTCGATCGGCGTGAAGCGCCACTCCTCCTCGCGGCCGGTGGGCAGCGCGAAGGCGTCGACGTCGAACGAGCGGCGCCGCTCGGCGCGCGACTGCTCGGGCACGGGCGAGCCCGGGCCGTGCGAGTGCTCGACCAGACCGTGCTGGGGCGAGTCCTGGATCGTGGTCATGGGCGGTGCTCAGGCTCCGTTCAGGGGTACGTCAGGGACGGTGCAGCGGGGCGGGCGGCGTCAGCCGACCGCGCCCTCCATCTGCAGCTCGATCAGGCGGTTGAGCTCGAGGGCGTACTCCATCGGCAGCTCGCGGGCGATCGGCTCGACGAAGCCGCGCACGATCATCGCCATGGCCTCGTCCTCGGCCATGCCGCGCGACATCAGGTAGAAGAGCTGGTCCTCGCTGACCTTGGAGACCGTGGCCTCGTGACCCATCGAGACGTCGTCCTCGCGGACGTCGACGTAGGGGTAGGTGTCGGACCGGCTGATCGTGTCGACGAGCAGGGCGTCGCAGCGCACCGTCGAGGCGCTGTGGTGCGCGCCCTCCAGCACCTGCACCAGCCCGCGGTACGACGTCCGGCCGCCGCCGCGCGCCACCGACTTGCTGATGATGGACGACGAGGTGTGCGGCGCCGCGTGCACCATCTTGGCGCCGGCGTCCTGGTGCTGGCCCTCGCCCGAGAAGGCGATCGAGAGCGTCTCGCCCTTGGCGTGCTCGCCGAGCAGGTAGATCGCCGGGTACTTCATGGTGACCTTCGAGCCGATGTTGCCGTCGACCCACTCCATGGTGGCGCCCTCGGCGGCGGTGGCCCGCTTGGTGACCAGGTTGTACACGTTGTTCGACCAGTTCTGGATCGTCGTGTACCGCACGCGGGCGTTCTTCTTCACGACGATCTCGACGACCGCGCTGTGCAGCGAGTCGCTGGAGTAGATCGGCGCCGTGCAGCCCTCGACGTAGTGCACGTACGAGCCCTCGTCGGCGATGATCAGCGTGCGCTCGAACTGGCCCATGTTCTCGGTGTTGATCCGGAAGTAGGCCTGCAGCGGGATGTCGACGTGCACGCCCGGCGGGACGTAGATGAACGAGCCGCCCGACCACACCGCGGTGTTCAGCGACGCGAACTTGTTGTCGCCCACCGGGATCACCGAGCCGAAGTACTCGCGGAACAGGTCCTCGTGCTCGCGCAGGCCGGTGTCGGTGTCGACGAAGATGACGCCCTTTTCCTCCAGGTCCTCGCGGATCTGGTGGTAGACGACCTCCGACTCGTACTGCGCCGCGACGCCGGCGACCAGGCGCTGCTTCTCGGCCTCGGGGATGCCGAGCTTGTCGTAGGTGTTCTTGATGTCGGCGGGCAGCTCGTCCCAGGTGGTGGCCTGCTTCTCCGTCGACTTCACGAAGTACTTGATGTTGTCGAAGTCGATGCCCGACAGGTCGCTGCCCCAGTTCGGCATGGGCTTCTTGTCGAACAGCCGCAGGCCCTTCAGGCGCAGCTTGAGCATCCACTCGGGCTCGCTCTTGCGGCCCGAGATGTCGCGCACGACCTCCTCGGACAGCCCGCGCCGTGCCGTCGCGCCGGCGTCGTCGGCGTCCGCCCAGCCGAACTGGTAGCGCCCCAGGCCCTCGATCTCGCGCTGGGTCGCCTCGGGCACCGCGGAGGTGCTCGTCGGGCCGGTGGTGGGGGTGCTGGTCATCGGGTGGTCCTTCCCGTGGCGGGTGGGTTCGTGGACGTGAGGTTCGTGGGGACGTGGGTGGTGCAGACGTGCGCGCCGCCGGCCAGCGTGGCCAGGCGCTGCACGTGCACGCCGAGCAGCCGCGAGAACACCTCGGTCTCGGCCTCGCACAGCTGCGGGAAGCGCTCGGCGACGTGCTGCACCGGGCAGTGACCCTGGCACAGCTGGGCGCCGCCCTCCCCCGCCGGGGTGCGCAGCGGGCGGGCGCTGGCCGCGTAGCCGTCCTGCGCGAGCGCCTGGGCCAGCGCCTCGGTGCGGCCGGCCACGTCGTCGCCGGCCGCCTCGACCACCGGTGCGTAGCGCTGCTCGAGATCGGCGACGCGACGGGCGGCGAAGCCCTCGATCGCCCCCGGCCCGAGCTGCTCGGCGAGGTAGGCCATCGCCGAGGCGGCGAGGTCGTCGTACGCGGTGGTCATCGAGGCGTGCCCGGCATCGGTGAGGACGTACGCGCGGGCCGGACGACCCCGGCCGCGCGAGGCGGTGGGCAGCGGGTCGCGGGTGCGGGCCAGGCCGGCGTCCTCGAGCGCGTCGAGGTGGCGCCGCACGGCGGCCGGTGTCAGCCCCAGCCGGCAGGCGACGTCCGCCGCGGAGACGGGACCGTGCTCGAGCACGGCGCGGGCGACCCGGTCGCGGGTGTGCTGCGCGGACCCGGTGTCGGTGACCCGGGTGCTGGAGGCCGGGGCGCCGGACGGCGCCGCGGAGCTCTTCGCGAATTGCACCACACCATTGTGACCTAATTCGGTGGGCACGTCGAACCGCAGGGGTGTGCGCCCCGCCACACGGGTGGCCGACCTACACTCCGCAGCATGCCCGCAGCCCCCGACGACGCCGTCGTCGTGCGCGGGCTGGTGCGCTCGTACGGCGGCGTGCGGGCGGTCGACGGGCTCGACCTCACGGCCGCGCACGGGCAGGTCACGGCCGTCCTCGGGCCGAACGGCGCCGGCAAGACCACCACCGTCGAGTGCTGCGAGGGACTGCGCCGGCCGGACGACGGCAGCGTGCGCGTCCTCGGTGCCGACCCGCACCGGGCCGGGCCCGAGCACCGTGCCCGCGTCGGCGTCATGCTGCAGGACGGCGGGCTGCCCGGCGGGGGCCGCGCGGGCGAGCTGGTGCGGCACGTCGCCCGGCTGCACGCGCACCCGCTCGACCCGGTGGCGCTGTGCGAGCGGCTCGGGGTCGACGCGTTCGCCCGCACCGCGGTGCGCCGCCTGTCGGGCGGTCAGAAGCAGCGGCTCGCCCTCGCCTGCGCCCTGGTCGGGCGGCCCGAGGTGCTCTTCCTCGACGAGCCCAGCGCGGGGCTGGACCCCCAGGCCCGCCAGGCGGTCTGGGCGGTGGTGGCCGAAGCCCGCGACCGCGGCGTGGCCGTGGTCCTCACGACCCACCTCATGGACGAGGCCGAGCGCCTCGCCGACCAGGTCGTCGTCGTCGACGCCGGCCGGGTGGTCGCGCAGGGTGCGCCCGCCGACCTCACCGCCGGCGCGTCCGCCGACACCGCCCGCTTCACCGCCCGCCCCGCCCTCGACCTCGACGGCCTGCGCCGCGCGCTCGACCCCGGCGTGCACGTCGCCGAGCAGCGGCCCGGCGAGTACCTGCTCGAGGGCACCGTCGACCCGCAGGTGCTGGCCACGCTCACGGCGTGGTGCGCCGCGCAGGACGTCATGCCCGAAGGCCTCGTCGTGGGCCGTCGCTCGCTGGAGGACGTCTTCCTCGAGCTCACCGGCAAGGACCTGCGATGACGGCTGTCGCTCCCCCGCACCCGGCCCCCGCCGCCGCCCCGCTCGCCCGGCGCGTCCTGGCCCAGGCCCGGCTCGAGACCGCCGTGCTCCTGCGCAACGGCGAGCAGCTGCTGGTCTCGGTGGTGCTGCCCGTGCTTGCGCTCGTCGGCCTCACCCGTGCGTCGGCCCCCGACCTCGGCGCCGGCCCGCGCGTCGACGTCGTCGTGCCCGGCGTGCTGGCCCTCGCGGTGCTGTCCTCCGCGTTCACGGGCCAGGCGATCCAGACCGGCTTCGACCGCCGCTACGGCGTGCTGCGCCTGCTCGGCACCACGCCGCTGGGTCGCGGCGGCCTGCTGGCCGGCAAGGCGCTCGCGGTGCTGGCCGTGCTCGCGGTGCAGGTCGTCGTCCTGGGCGCCGTCGGCCTCGCGCTCGGCTGGCGGCCGGACGTCGGCGGGCTGGCCCCCGCTCTGCTGGTGGGCCTGGCCGGCACCGCCGCCTTCGTGGCGCTCGCGCTGCTCGTGGCCGGGACGCTGCGCGCGGAGGCCGTCCTCGCCGTCGCCAACCTGCTGTGGGTGCTGCTGCTGGCCGGCGGCGCCGTCGTCCTGCCGGCGCGCACCCTGCCGTCCGGGCTCGAGACCCTCGCCGCCTGGCTGCCGTCGGGCGCGCTGGGTGAGGGCCTGCGCCACGCGCTCGGCGACGGCCGGCTCGACGTCCGGGCCCTGCTGGTGCTGCTCGGGTGGACGGCGCTGGCGGGCCTGCTGGCCCGGCGGACGTTCCGGTGGCAGTGACCGCCACCACCGTGGCCGCCGCCGTCACGGTCACCGGCGTGCTGGCGCTCCTGCTGCTCGGCCGGCGCCGCGGGGCCCGCCGCGTCACCTTCCCGGTGGTGTGGACCGCCTCGCTGGCCCTGGTGACCGCAGCCGGGTTCTGGCTGGTCGAGCGCTCGACCGGCAACCAGGCGCTCGCCCTCGGCGTCGGCGCTCCTGGGGCGGCCATCTGGTGCGCCGTCGTGGCCACCGGGGGTCGCCCGGGCGCGCTCGTGGACCCCCCCGCCGAGACCCCGGACGACGGCTCGCAGCCCACCACGCGCGCCGGCCGGTCGCGCTCCCGGCGCCGCCACGCGCGGCACACCCGGCGGTACCTGCAGCTGGTCGGCCTGCTGGTCGTGCTGCTGCTGGGCCTGGCGGTGGCGGGCGCCTACGGCGTCCTACCCTGGACGCCGTGGCCGTGACCTCCCCCGCCCCGACCGTCGGACCGCCCTCGCCGTCGTCGGCGCCGTCGTCCGTGCCGCGCCCGCTCGGACGCTGGGTGCGCGGCGCCCTGGTCGCCAACCTCGTGGTCGAGGTGCTGATCGTCGTCACCGGCGGCCTCGTGCGGCTGACCGGCTCCGGGCTGGGATGCCCGACCTGGCCCGAGTGCGTCCCCGGCTCGTACACACCCGTGGTGCAGCAGCCCCAGGGCATCCACAAGTACATCGAGTTCGGCAACCGCACCCTGACCTCCGTCGTCGGGATCGCCGCGCTCGCCGCGCTGGTCGCCGTCTGGCTCGTCGTGCGGCGCGCCGACCGCCGTCGCTCCCTGCTGGCCGTCGCCGCGCTGCCGTTGCTCGGCGTCGTCGTCCAGGCGGTGCTCGGCGGCATCACGGTGCTCACCCACCTGCACCCCGCGACCGTCGCGGCGCACTTCCTCGTGTCGTCGGCGATCGTCGCCGCCTCGGCCTACCTGCTGCACCGGGTCGGCGAGGGCGACGGCCCGCCGGTGGCCGTCGTGCCCGGCGAGGTGCGCTGGCTGGGCCGCGCGCTCGCCGCCGTCACCGCCGTCGTGCTGCTGCTCGGCACCCTGGTGACGGGCTCGGGGCCGCACTCCGGCGACGCCGACGCCCCGGCGCGCTTCGGGCTCGACCCGCGGGCGATGAGCTGGATGCACTCCGACGCGGTGCTGGTCTGGTTCGGCGTCCTGCTGGCGCTGCTGGTCGCCGTCCGGCTGGTGAAGGCACCGGTCGCGGTGCACCGCGCGGCGTGGGTCGCCCTCGGCGTGGGTCTCGCCCAGGGCGCGATCGGCTACCTGCAGTACCTCACCGGGCTGCCCGTCGTGGCGGTGGCGCTGCACATGCTGGGCGCCTGCCTGCTGGTGGTGGCGGTCACCCGGCTCCTGCTCACGCTGCGCGTCCGCACCGCCTGACCGTCGGGCTGACCGTCGGGCGGGGAGTGCGCGCCGTCAGAAGCGGAAGAACGGGTCGACCGCGACGGCCACGAACAGCAGGCTCACGTACGTGATCGAGAAGTGGAACAGCCGCATCGGCCGCAGCGCCGCGCCGGCGACCCCGGCCTTGGCCCGTTGCAGCAGCCGGTGCGCCTCGACCAGGAAGACCGCGCCGAGCACGACCGCCGCGGCGGCGTAGACCGGACCGGTCGGGGCGACCGGCACCAGCAGCAGCGAGCACAGCACCATCGCCCACGAGTAGGCCACGACCTGGCGCGCGACCGTGAGGTCGGAGGCGACCACCGGCAGCATCGGGACGCCCGCGGTGGCGTAGTCGTCCTCGAACCGCATCGACAGCGGCCAGTAGTGCGGCGGCGTCCACAAGAAGATGACGCCGAACAGCACGAACGGGGCCGGGTCCAGGGAGCCGGTGACGGCGGCCCAGCCGATCAGCACCTGCATGCAGCCGGCCGCACCGCCCCAGACGATGTTCTGCGACGTGCGGCGCTTGAGCAGCATCGTGTAGACGAGGACGTAGAAGGCGTTGGCCGCGAGAGCCAGACCGGCCGCGAGCCAGTTGACCAGCAGACCGAGCCACAGCACCGACACGACGCCGAGCACCAGGCCGAACACCAGCGCCTCGCGGGGCGAGACCTCGCCGGTGGCCAGCGGGCGCGACCGCGTGCGGTGCATGAGCTGGTCGATGTCGCGGTCGAGGTAGCAGTTCAGCGTGTTGGCACTGCCGGCGGCGAGCGTCCCGCCGACGAGCGTCGCGAGCACCAGGCCGAGCGGCGGCAACCCGCCCGCGGCCAGGAACATCGTCGGCACCGTGGTGACGAGCAGCGTCTCGATGATCCGCGGCTTCGTCAGCGCCACGAACGCCCGCACCGTCCGCGCGGCGGTGCGCCGGGTGGGCGCAGCGGCGATCGGGGTGCGCGGGTCGGTCGCGGTCAACGAGTCCTCGGCAGACGCTGGACGGCGGGTGGTGGAGCGACCAGGACGGTGCGCTCGGACGCCGCCATCGTACCGCCGGGCCGTCGTCGCCCGGCACCGCGTCCGGGCACCACGCCGGTGCCGCGCGGGCCGGAGATGCGCCGTGTTCGGCCAGGTCTAGGCTCGTCGTGGGCGCCGCGAGGCGCACCGGCCCCGTGCGACGAGAGGAACTTCCGTGAGCGATCCCACGACGTCGAGCCGGGCGGACGAGCTGAGCCGTCCGGTCGCCGAGCGCACCGGCTGGGACGACACCGACGTGCGGGCGGTCGACACCGTCCGCGTGCTGGCGGCGGACGCCGTGCAGAAGGTCGGCAACGGCCACCCCGGCACCGCGATGAGCCTGGCCCCGGTGGCCTACCTGCTCTTCCAGCAGGTGATGCGCCACGACCCCGCCGACGACCAGTGGCTCGGCCGCGACCGCTTCGTGCTCTCGTGCGGGCACTCCAGCCTCACGCTCTACATCCAGCTCTACCTGTCGGGCTACGGCCTGCAGCTGTCGGACCTGCAGTCGTTGCGCACGTGGGGCTCCGCGACGCCGGGCCACCCCGAGCACCGCCACACCAAGGGCGTCGAGATCACGACCGGCCCGCTCGGCCAGGGGCTGGCCAGCGCGGTCGGCATGGCGATGGCCGCGCGCCGCGAGCGCGGGCTGCTCGACCCCGACGCCGCCCCTGGCGAGAGCCCGTTCGACCACCACGTCTACGTCCTCGCCAGCGACGGCGACCTGATGGAGGGCGTCACCGCCGAGGCCAGCTCGCTCGCCGGCCACCAGGAGCTCGGCAACCTCGTCGTCATCTACGACCAGAACCACATCTCGATCGAGGACGACACCGACGTCTCGTTCAGCGAGGACGTCGCCCGGCGCTACGAGGCCTACGGCTGGCACGTGCAGAGCGTCGACTGGACCAGCAGCGGCCAGTACGTCGAGGACGTCGACGCGCTGCTCGCCGCGGTCGAGGCGGCCAAGGCCGAGACCTCCAAGCCGTCGTTCATCGCGCTGCGCACCATCATCGGCTGGCCCGCGCCCACCAAGCAGAACACCGGCAAGGCGCACGGCTCGGCGCTCGGCGACGAGGAGGTCGCCGCCACCAAGGAGCTGCTCGGCTTCGACCCGGCGCGCACCTTCCAGGTCGACGACGACGTCCTGGCCAAGGCCCGCCAGGTGGCCGACCGCGGCCGCGAGGCGCACGAGCAGTGGCAGGGCGCGTACGAGGACTGGCGCAGCGCCAACCCGGACGCCGCGACGCTCCTCGACCGGCTCAGCGCGCAGCGCCTGCCCGAGGGCTGGACCGACGCGCTGCCCACGTTCGACCCCGACCCCAAGGGCATCGCCACCCGCAAGGCCAGCGGCGAGGTGCTCGCCGCGCTGGCCGACGTCCTGCCCGAGCTGTGGGGCGGCTCGGCCGACCTGGCCGAGAGCAACAACACGACGATGGAGGGCCAGCCGTCCTTCATCCCGTCCGACCGCCAGACCAAGGACTGGCAGGGCGGCCCGTACGGCCGCACCCTGCACTTCGGCATCCGCGAGCACGCCATGGGCTCGGCGCTCAACGGCATCGCGCTGCAGAGCCTGACCCGGCCCTACGGCGGCACGTTCCTGGTGTTCAGCGACTACATGCGCCCGGCCGTGCGGCTCGCGGCGCTGATGAAGCTGCCCGTCACCTACGTCTGGACCCACGACTCGATCGGCCTCGGCGAGGACGGCCCGACCCACCAGCCGGTCGAGCACCTGGCCGCGCTGCGCGCGATCCCCGGCCTGGACGTCGTCCGGCCGGCCGACGCCAACGAGACCGTCTGGGCGTGGCGCACGATCCTGGAGCACACCGACCGCCCGGCCGGCCTCGTGCTGAGCCGGCAGAACTTGCCGACGTTCGACCGGGGCGAGGGCGGCTTCGCCCCGGCCGACGGCGTGGCGCGCGGCGGCTACGTGCTGGCCGAGGCGGACGGCGAGTCCGCGGCCGTGGTGCTGGTGGCGACGGGGTCCGAGGTGCAGCTCGCCGTCGCGGCCCGCGACCTGCTGCAGGCCGAGGGCACGCCGACCCGCGTGGTCTCGATGCCGTGCCGCGAGTGGTTCGACGCGCAGCCGCAGGCGTACCGCGACGAGGTGCTGCCGCCCACGGTGCGCGCCCGCGTGAGCGTCGAGGCCGCGGTGGCCCAGGGCTGGCGCGACGTGGTCGGCGACGCCGGCCGCTCGGTCTCGCTGGAGCACTTCGGCGCCTCGGCCGACTACCAGACCATCTACCGCGAGTTCGGGATCACGGCGCAGGCCGTGGCCGCCGCGGCGCGCGAGAGCGTCGCCGACGCCGCGCGCGGGCTCGACGGCCTGCGGCCCGGCGGCCCCGGCCCGGCGTCCGCACCCGACGACGGCGGCACCGGCGACAAGCCCTGACCTCCGCAGACCCGCACGGCCCACCACCTCCGGGAGGAACCCCATGACCGACGCACTCGCCCAGCTCTCGGAGGCCGGCGTCTCCGTCTGGCTCGACGACCTGTCCCGCGAGCTGCTGGACGACGGCAGCCTGCAGCGCCTGATCGACGAGAAGCACGTCGTCGGCGTCACCACCAACCCGACGATCTTCGCCAGCGCGCTGGCCAAGGGCGACGCCTACGACGAGCAGCTGCGCGAGCTCGCCGACCGCGGCCAGGACGTCGACAGCGTGCTGTTCGACGTGACGACGCAGGACGTGCGCACGGCCTGCGACGTCATGCGCCCCGTCTACGACCGCACCGACGGCCAGGACGGCCGGGTCTCGATCGAGGTCGACCCGCGCATGGCGCACGACACCGGGGCGACGGTCGAGATGGCCAAGAAGCTCTGGGAGGCCGTCGACCGGCCCAACGTGATGATCAAGATCCCCGCGACGGTCGAGGGCCTGCCCGCGATCTCCCAGTGCATCGCGGCCGGCATCAGCGTCAACGTCACGCTGATCTTCGCGCTCGACCGCTACCGCGGCGTGATGCAGGCGTTCCTCACCGGGCTCGAGCAGGCCCGCGAGGCCGGCCTCGACCTGTCGACGATCCGCTCGGTCGCCTCGTTCTTCGTCTCGCGCGTCGACACCGAGGTCGACCCGCGGCTCGGCGAGATCGGCACCGACGAGGCGAAGGCGTTGCAGGGCAAGGCCGCGATCGCCAACGCCCGGTTGGCCTTCCAGGCCTTCGAGGAGGTCTTCTCGACCCCGCGCTGGCAGGTGCTCGCCGACGACGGAGCCCACCCCCAGCGCCCGCTGTGGGCCTCCACCGGCGTGAAGAACCAGGCCTACCCCGACACGATGTACGTCACCGAGCTGGTCACCGACGGCACGGTCAACACCATGCCGAGCTCGACCATGGACGCCGTGCACGACCACGGCGTCATCGAGGGCGACACCGTGCGCGACCGCTACGACGACGCGCGCCAGGTGCTCGACGGCCTGGAGCGCCTGGGCATCTCCTACGGCGACGTCACCGCCCTGCTCGAGCGCGAGGGCGTCGAGAAGTTCGAGAAGAGCTGGGACGAGCTGCAGCGCACGGTGAGCGAGGAGCTCGCGCACCAGGCGACGTCGGAGTCGGCCGAGGAGGCCGGCCAGTGACCGACGGCCCCGCACCCGCCGGCGCGGTGATGGCCTGGGCCCGTACCGGCGACGGCGAGCAGGCGCTCGTCGAGGTCACGGCGACCGGCGAGGCGGCGGCCGCTGTCCACGCGCACGTGGCCGGGCTGGTCGACGGCCGCTTCGCCTCGCGGCTGTTCGCCCAGGACGCCACCTTGTGGGGACCGGACGCCGAGGCCGAGTCGTCGATCCGGCTGTCGTGGGTGGGGCTGGGCGAGAGCTCGCGCCCGCTCGTCGACGAGCTGACCGCGCTGCGATCGGAGCTGGCCGAGCACGGGCTCGACCACGTGGTGCTCGCCGGCATGGGCGGCTCGTCGCTCGCGCCGGAGGTCATCTGCGCGACGGCCGGCAAGCCGCTCACCGTCCTGGACTCCAGCGACCCCGACTACGTCCGGGCCGCGCTCGGCGACCGGCTCGAGCGCACCGTGCTCGTGGTCTCCAGCAAGTCGGGCAGCACGGTCGAGACCGACAGCCAGCGCCGCGCGTACGTGGCGGCGTTCGAGGCCGCCGGCATCGACCCCGCCGGCCGGGTCGTCGTGGTCACCGACCCCGGCTCACCGCTCGAGCAGAGCGCGCGCGAAGCAGGGTTCCGCGTCGTGCTGGCCGACCCGCACGTCGGGGGCCGCTACTCGGCCCTGACGGCCTTCGGCCTGGTGCCGAGCGCCCTCGCCGGGGTCGACGTCGGCCAGCTGCTCGACGAGGCCGCGGCCGTCGCGCCGCTGCTGGCCGAGGACTCCGACGGCAACCCGGGCCTGGTGCTCGGCGCGGCCGTCGCCGGCACCGACCCCCGTGCGACGTCCGGACGGCGCGACAAGCTCGCGCTGGCCGACGACGGCACGCAGGCGCAGGGCTTCGGCGACTGGGCCGAGCAGCTCGTCGCCGAGAGCACCGGCAAGCTCGGCACCGGCCTGCTGCCGGTCGTCGTCGAGGGCCCGCAGGCCCCCGAGGTGCGCTGGCCGGCGTCCGACGTCCTGCCCGTGCTCCTGGTGGCGGGCGGCGGCACCGGCGAGCCGGACGCCGGCGAGGCGGCCGGGGCCGACGCCGCCCCCGAGGTGACCACGTCGGTGAGCGTGGGCGGCACGCTGGGCGGCCTGATGCTGCTGTGGGAGGTCGCCACCGCCGCGGCCGGGCAGCTGCTGGGCATCAACCCCTTCGACCAGCCGGACGTCGAGAGCGCCAAGAAGGCCGCGCGCGGGCTGCTCGAGGGCACCCCGGACGACACACCGGCCGCGTTCGTCGACGGCGGCATCGAGGTGCGCGGCAGCGACGGCCTGCTGGACGGCGTCACCGACCTGCCCGGTGCCGTCGAGGCGCTGCTGGGCCGGCTCGACCCGGACGCCGGGTACCTGGCCGTGATGGCCTACCTGGACCGCGCCGAGCAGTCCGGGCTCGCCGACGTCCGCGAGCCGTTGGCCCGTCGCACCGAGCGCCCGACCACGTTCGGCTGGGGACCGCGGTTCCTGCACTCGACCGGGCAGTACCACAAGGGCGGTCCGGCCACCGGCGTGTACCTGCAGGTGACCGGCGAGCCCGCGCAGGACCTCGACGTCCCGGGGCAGGCGTTCAGCTTCGGCACGCTCATCGCGGCGCAGGCCGCCGGCGACGCCCAGGTGCTCGTCGACCACGGGCGGCCGGTGCTCCGGCTGCACCTCACCGACCGCGCGGCCGGCGTGCAGCGCCTCCTGGAGGTCTTGCGGTGAGCCCAGCCCGCGTCTCGGCCGGCCACAACCCCCTGCGCGACCCCCGCGACAAGCGCCTGCACAAGATCGCCGGGCCTTGCAGCCTGGTGATCTTCGGCGTCACCGGCGACCTGGCCCGCAAGAAGCTGATGCCGGCGGTGTACGACCTGGCCAACCGGGGGCTGCTGCCGCCGGGCTTCTCGCTCGTCGGCTTCGCCCGCCGCGACTGGGCCGACCAGGACTTCGGGCAGATCGTGTACGACGCGGTCAAGCAGCACGCGCGCACGCCGTTCCGCGAGAGCGTGTGGAAGCACCTGGCCGAGGGGTTCCGGTTCGTGCCGGGCGACTTCGGCGACGACGCCGCGTTCGACCACCTGGCCGAGACCGTGCGCAACCTCGACACCGAGCGCGGCACGGGTGGCAACCACGCGTTCTACCTGTCGATCCCGCCCAAGTTCTTCTCCCAGGTCTGCCAGCAGCTGGCCCGCAGCGGGCTCTCGCAGCCCGAGGACGGCACCTGGCGGCGCGTCGTCATCGAGAAGCCGTTCGGGCACGACCTGGCGTCGGCCCGCGAGCTCAACGACGTGGTCTCGCAGGTGTTCCCGCCGGACGCCGTGTTCCGCATCGACCACTACCTGGGCAAGGAGACGGTGCAGAACATCCTGGCGCTGCGCTTCGCCAACCAGATGTTCGAGCCGATCTGGAACGCCCACTACGTCGACCACGTGCAGATCACGATGGCCGAGGACATCGGCATCGGCGGGCGCGCCGGCTACTACGACGGCATCGGCGCCGCCCGCGACGTGATCCAGAACCACCTGCTGCAGCTGCTCGCGCTCACCGCCATGGAGGAGCCGGTTTCCTTCGAGGCGCAGGACCTGCGCTCGGAGAAGGAGAAGGTGCTCTCCGCCGTCCGGCTGCCGTCGGACCTCTCGGCGTCCACCGCGCGCGGGCAGTACGGCGCGGGCTGGCAGGGCGGGCAGAAGGTCATCGGCTACCTCGACGAGGACGGCATCAGCCGCTCGTCGACGACCGAGACCTACGCCGCGGTCAAGCTCGAGATCGACACCCGCCGCTGGGCCGGCGTGCCGTTCTACCTGCGCACCGGCAAGCGGCTCGGACGGCGGGTGAGCGAGATCGCGATCGTCTTCAAGCAGGCGCCGCACCTGCCGTTCGAGACCACCGCCACCGAGGAGCTCGGGCACAACGCCCTGGTGATCCGGGTGCAGCCGGACGAGGGCGTCACGATGCGGTTCGGCTCCAAGGTGCCGGGCACGGCCATGGAGGTCCGCGACGTCACGATGGACTTCGGCTACGGGCACGCGTTCACCGAGTCCTCGCCCGAGGCCTACGAGCGGCTGATCCTCGACGTCCTGCTGGGCGACCCGCCGCTGTTCCCCCGGCACGAGGAGGTCGAGCTGTCGTGGCAGATCCTCGACCCGATCGAGAAGCACTGGGCCAAGGGCGGCAAGCCCGACGCCTACCCCTCGGGCACCTGGGGCCCGGCAGCGGCTGACGCGATGATGGCCCGCGACGGCCGGGTCTGGAGGCTCCCGTGATCATCGACCTGCCGAGCACCACGACGGCGGCCGTCAACCGCAAGCTCGTCGACCTGCGCGACTCCGGCGGGGCCATCGCGCTCGGCCGGGTGCTGACGCTGGTCATCGTCACCGACGAGCCCGGCGCCGAGGAGGCCATCGCGGCCGCCAACGACGCCAGCCGCGAGCACCCGTGCCGCGTCATCGTCATCGTGCAGGGCAACCGGCGCGGGGCGGAGCGCATCGACGCGCAGGTGCGCGTGGGCGGCGACGCCGGCGCCAGCGAGGTCATCGTGCTGCGGCTGTACGGCCAGCTCACCGGCCACGCCGACAGCGTCGTCACCCCCCTGCTGCTGCCCGACTCCCCGCTCGTCGCCTGGTGGCCGAGCCAGGCGCCCAAGGTGCCGAGCGAGGACCCGATCGGCGCCATGGCCCAGCGGCGCATCACCGACGCCGCCGAGTCCGGCAAGCCGGTCAAGGAGCTGCAGCGACGCCGCGACACCTACGCCGTCGGCGACACCGACCTGGCCTGGACCCGCCTGACCAAGTGGCGGGGCCTGCTCGCCGCCGCGCTCGACCAGCCGCCGTACGAGGCGGTCGAGCACATCACCGTCACCGGGGCCTCCGACAGCCCGAGCACCGACCTGCTGGCCGCGTGGCTGGCCGAGTCGCTGCGCTGCCCGGTGACCCGGGCCCGGACGACGGCCGGCACCGGCATGTCGGGCGTGCGGCTGCAGCGCCGCAGCGGGCCGGTGGACCTGGTGCGGGCCGATGGCGCCATCGCGACGCTGACCCAGCCCGGGCAGCCGGACCGGCGCATCGCGCTCCCCCGCCGTGACCTCGCCGAGTGCCTGGCCGAGGAGCTGCGCCGCCTCGACCCCGACGAGGTCTACCAGGCCGCCCTGACCAAGGGGCTGACCCGGCTCGCCGAGGGTCGCTCGATCACGGCCTCGCAGGCGGCGGCGCAGGGCGAGGCCATGTCCCTCGACCAGGCCCGGCGCCAGTCCCGCGCCGCCGCCCGGCGGGAGGCTGCCACGGCCCGCGAGATCCATCAGGCCGACCCCACGAGCGGCCCGGCGAGCGAGCCGAAGATCGCGGCCCAGCGGGCCAGCAGCAAGAAGACGGCGGCTCGCAAGACCGCCGCCAAGAGGACCGCGGCCCAGAAGACCGCGGCCAAGAAGACCGCGGCCAAGAAGACCGCGAGGGGCCGCTCGTGAGCGCCTCGCCCCTCGTCGTCGTCCACCGCGACGCCGACCTGCTGGCCGCGTCGGTCGCGGCCCGGCTGGTAACCAAGCTGGTCGACGCGCAGGCGGCGCGGGGCCGGGCGCACGTCGTGCTGACGGGCGGCACCGTGGGCATCGCCGTGCTGGCCGCCCTGGCCGACAGCCCGGCGCGCGACGCCGTCGACTGGTCCCGGGTGCACGTCTGGTGGGGCGACGAGCGCTACGTGCCGGCCGGCAGCGACGACCGCAACGAGAAGCAGGCCCGCGAGGCGCTGCTCGACCGGCTGCCGCTCGACCCGGCCAAGGTCCACGCCATGCCGGCCAGCGACGCGCCGGGCGCCACGGGCGTCGACGCCGCGGCCGAGCGGTACGCCGACGAGCTCGCGCGCGTGGCGGCGTCCGAGGGCGCGGGGCGCGACGACGTCCCGGCGTTCGACGTGCTGATGCTGGGGGTCGGACCGGACGCGCACGTCGCGTCGCTGTTCCCCGAGATGGCCGGCGTGCACGAGCAGGAGCGCACGGTCGTCGGGGTGCACGGATCCCCCAAGCCGCCGCCGCTGCGGGTCTCGCTGACCCTGCCGGCGATCGCGCGGGCCGAGGAGGTCTGGCTGGTGGCCGCCGGCGAGGGCAAGGCGGGCGCGATCGGCCTGGCCCTCAGCGGGGCCGGCCCGGTGCAGGCACCGGCCGGCGCCGTGGGCGGTCGCCGCGCGACGGTGTGGTTGCTGGACCGCGCGGCGGCGCGCGAGGTGCCGCCCGCGCTGATCCGCATCGCCAGCCCCTGAGGGCCGGTCAGCCGGACGACGTCAGCGCCGTCGGCGGCGTCAGCGGATGAGGCCGCGGTCGCGCAGCTGCTGCAGCGCCTCGTCCAGGATGGCCTGGCCGTCGGTGTCGCTGCGGCGCTCCTTCACGTAGGCCAGGTGCGTCTTGTAGGGCTCGACCTTCGGCGGGGCCGGCGGGTTGGCCTGGTCCTGGCCGGCGGGGAAGCCGCAGCGCGGGCAGTCCCAGGTCTCGGGAGCCGCCACGCCCGCCTCGTCGGCGAAGCTGGGCCGGGTCTCGTGGCCGTTGGCGCACCAGTAGGACTGGACGATGCGCGGAGCCGCGTCGCCGCGCTCGGCCTCGCCCATCGGTCCGGCGCCCACCCGGCTGCCCCGGATCGCGTTGCCGCCTGCCATGCGTGTCTCCCGTGTCTGTGGCTGTGGTGACGCCGAGCGTCAGCTGGTGGTGCTGAAGCGCTCGATCAGGCCGATGCCGACGATGCACGCCGTCCAGACCAGCGCGATCGAGATGGTGAACCGGTCGAGGTTCTTCTCGGCCACCGACGAGCCGCCCAGGCTCGACGAGACGCCGCCCCCGAACATGTCCGACAGACCGCCGCCCTTGCCCTTGTGGAGCAGGATCAGCAGGGTCTGGAACAGGCTGGTGATGACCAGCAGCACCTGCAGGCCGATGCGTACCGCGTTCACGAAGGGTCCATCCGTCGGGGAGGTCTGGTCGTTCCGCACCAGGGTACGCGAGGGCGCGCCCGGCTGGTGCCAGGCCCCGGCTCAGCCGGTGCGGTGGTCACGGTACCGGCAGATGCTCGCGAACTCGTCCGCCTTCAGGCTCGCGCCGCCCACCAGGGCGCCGTCGACGTCGGGCTGGGCCATGATCGCGGCCACGTTCGTCGCCTTGACCGAGCCGCCGTAGAGCACGCGGACGGCGTCGGCGACGTCGCCCGACCACAGCTCGGCCAGCCGGGTGCGGATCGCGCCGCAGACCTCCTGGGCGTCCTCGGGCGTCGCGACCTCGCCGGTGCCGATGGCCCAGACGGGCTCGTAGGCGACCACGAGCGTGCGGCCCTGGGCCGCGGTCACGCCGTCGAGCGCCGCGTCGAGCTGGGCCAGCGTGTGGGCGACGTGCTCGCCGGCCTGACGCACCTGCAGGCCCTCGCCCACGCACAGCACGGGGGTCAGGCCGTGGGCGTAGGCGGCGCGCACCTTGGCCCCGACGAGCGCGTCGTCCTCGTGGTGGTGCTCGCGCCGCTCGCTGTGCCCGACGACCACGTACGTGCAGCCCAGCTTGGCCAGCATCGCTCCGCTGACCTCGCCGGTGTAGGCGCCGTCGGCGTGCTGCGAGAGGTCCTGCGCGCCGTACCGGATCGCCAGGTGGTCGCCGTCGACGAGGGTCTGCACGGTGCGCAGGTCGGTGAACGGCGGCAGCACGGCGACCTCGACGGCGGCGAAGTCGTGCTTGCCGTCCTTGAGGGTCCAGTCGAGCTTCTGCACCAGGTGCGCCCCGGCCAGGTGGTCGAGGTTCATCTTCCAGTTGCCCGCCATCAGCGGGATGCGGCCGGTGGGGGTCGTCGCGGCGCGAGCCATCAGGGCACTTCCTCCGAGCAGGTCGGCAGCGTCAGCTGTCGAGGACGGTCAGGCCGGGCAGGGTCTTGCCCTCGAGGTACTCCAGGCTGGCCCCGCCACCGGTGGAGATGTGGCCGAACGCGCCCTCGTCGAAGCCGAGCGTGCGGACGGCGGCGGCGGAGTCTCCCCCGCCGACGACGCTGAACGCGTCGGAGTCGACCAGCGCCTGGGCCACCGCGCGGGTGCCGTGGCTGAACGGCTCCATCTCGAAGACGCCCATCGGGCCGTTCCAGAACACCGTGCGCGCGCCGGCCAGCGCGGCGGCGAACGCCGCGCCGGACTCGGGCCCGATGTCGAGCCCGATCCGGTCGGCCGGGATCTGGTCGGCCGGGACGACGTCGTGCTCGGCGTCCGCGGCGAACGCGGTGGCGGCCACCACGTCGGTCGGCAGCACGAGGTCGACGCCGCGCTCCTTCGCCTGCTCGAGGTAGCCGCGCACGGTGTCGAGCTGGTCCTGCTCGAGCAGGCTCTTGCCGACCTCGTGGCCCTGGGCCGCCAGGAACGTGAAGACCATGCCGCCGCCGACCAGGATGGTGTCGGCGGTGCCCAGCAGGTTCTCGATGACGCCGAGCTTGTCGCTGACCTTCGAGCCGCCGAGCACCACGGCGTAGGGCCGCTCGGGCTGCTCGGTCAGCCGGCGCAGCACCTCGACCTCGGCCAGCACCAGGCCGCCGGCCGCGTGCGGCAGCCGTTCGGCCACGTCGACGACGCTCGCCTGACGGCGGTGCACGACGCCGAAGCCGTCGCTCACGAACGCGTCGGCCAGCGCGGCCAGCTGGTCGGCGAACGCGCCGCGCTCGGCGTCGTCCTTGCTCGTCTCGCCCGCCTCGAAGCGCAGGTTCTCGAGCAGCGCGACCTCGCCGTCGGCCAGGCCCGCGACGACCTGCTGGGCGCTCTCGCCCACGGTGTCGGTGGCGAAGGCGACCGGCGACCCGAGCAGCTCGGCCAGCCGGTCGGCCACCGGCCGCAGCGAGTACTGCGGGTCGGGGGCGCCCTTCGGCCGGCCGAGGTGGGCGCACACGACGACGCGCGCGCCCGCCTCCTGCAGCCGCTGGATCGTCGGCACGGACGCGCGGATCCGGCCGTCGTCCGTGATCGTCGTGCCGTCGAGCGGCACGTTGAGGTCGCTGCGGACGAGCACGCGCTTGCCGCGCAGGTCGCCCAGGTCGTCGATGGTCAGCACGTCGGCAGGACCGGCCGGGTCAGAGGCTGGCGCCGACGTACGTCACGAGGTCGGCCAGGCGGTTGCTGTAGCCCCACTCGTTGTCGTACCAGCCGACGACCTTGGCCTGGTTGCCCGAGGTCTTGGTGAGCTTGGCGTCGAAGATGCAGGACGCCGGGTCGGTGACGATGTCGGACGACACGATCTCGTCCTCGGTGTAGCGCAGGTAGCCCTTCAGCGCGCCCTCGGCGGCGGCCTTCACGGCGGCGTTGACCTCGTCGACCGTGACCTCGCGCGAGAGGTTGACGGTGAGGTCGGTGGCCGAGCCGGTGGGGATCGGCACGCGCAGGGCGTACCCGTCGAGCTTGCCCTTGAGCTCGGGCAGCACCAGGCCGATCGCCTTGGCCGCGCCGGTGGACGTCGGGACGATGTTGAGCGCGGCGGCGCGGGCGCGGCGCAGGTCCTTGTGCGGGCCGTCCTGCAGGTTCTGGTCCTGCGTGTAGGCGTGGATCGTCGTCATCAGGCCGCGCTCGATGGTGAACGCGTCGTGGATCGCCTTGGCCATGGGCGCCAGGCAGTTCGTGGTGCACGAGGCGTTGGAGATGATCGAGTGGCTGGCGGCGTCGTACTCCTCGTGGTTGACGCCCATCACCACCGTGACGTCCTCGTTCTTGGCCGGCGCCGAGATGATGACCTTCTTCGCGCCGCCGTCGAGGTGCGCCTTGGCCTTCGTGGCGTCGGTGAACAGGCCGGTCGACTCGATGACGACGTCGACCCCGAGGTCGCCCCACTTCAGGGCACCCGGGTCGCGCTCCTCGAACACCTTGACCTGCTTCCCGTCGACGGTGATGCCCTGGTCGTCGGCGGTGACGTCGCCCTGCAGGCGGCCCAGGATCGAGTCGTACTTCAGCAGGTGGGCGATGGTCGCGTTGTCGGTGAGGTCGTTGGCGGCCACGATCTCGATGTCGGCGCCGGACGCCTGCACGGCGCGGAAGAAGTTGCGGCCGATGCGGCCGAAGCCGTTGATGCCTACGCGAACGGTCACTGCGCTGCCTCCTGGGACGGTCGCGCCCCGAGCGGGCGCGGGCGGTCGGTGGGACGTCGGCGACGTCCTCGGGCGTCGCGCACGACCCTATCGCCCTGGCCGCGAGTGCCAGGACCCGCGTTCACGCCTCGAGCATGTCCGCCGTGAGGTTGGCGTCGGTGCCGGGGACGCCGTCGTCCTCGGCCCGCTTGTCGGCCATCGCGAGCAGCCGCCGGATCCGCCCGGCGACGGCGTCCTTGGTCATCGGCGGGTCGGCCAGGTGGCCGAGCTCCTCCAGGCTCGCCTGCTTGTGGGCCAGCCGCAGCTGGCCCGCCTCGCGCAGGTGGTCGGGGACGTCGTCACCGAGGATCTCCAGCGCGCGCTCGACCCGGGAACCGGCCGCCACCGCGGCGCGCGCCGAGCGGCGCAGGTTGGCGTCGTCGAAGTTGGCCAGCCGGTTGGCGGTGGCGCGCACCTCGCGGCGCATCCGCCGCTCCTCCCAGGCCAGCACGGCGTCGTGGGCGCCGAGCCGGGTCAGCATGGCGCCGATCGCGTCGCCGTCGCGGATCACGACGCGGTCGACGCCGCGCACCTCGCGCGCCTTGGCCGAGATGCCGAGCCGGCGGGCCGCGCCGACGAGCGCCAGCGCCGCCTCGGGACCGGGGCAGGTGACCTCGAGGGCCGACGAGCGACCGGGCTCGGTGAGCGACCCGTGGGCCAGGAAGGCACCGCGCCAGGCGGCCTCGGCGTCGCAGACGGCGCCGCTGACGACCTGCGGCGGCAGCCCGCGCACCGGACGGCCGCGGCCGTCGATCAGGCCGGTCTGGCGGGCCAGCGCCTCGCCGTCCTTGACGACGCGGACGACGTAGCGGGTGCCGCGGCGCAGCCCGCCCGGGGCCAGGACGACGACGTCGCTGGCGTGGCCGTAGACGTCGGCGATGTCGCGCCGCAGCCGCCGCGCCGCCTGCCCGGTGTCGAGCTCGGCCTCGACCACGATGCGCCCGGCGACGATGTGCAGGCCGCCGGCGAACCGCAGCGTCGCGGACACCTCTGCCTTGCGGCAGCACGTCTTCGTCACCTGCAGACGGCTCAGCTCGTCCTTCACCATCGCCGTCATCGCCATGCTCGCCATCCTGCCACGTCGGGTCCTGCCGTCAGGGGGGTCGCGGGAACCCGGTCCGTCTAGCGCAGCACGTCACGGTACGCGGCGGCCAGGCGCAGCGGGTCGTGCACCCCCTGCCGGCCCGGCTGGGCCACCGACTGGACGACGAGGGTGGCCCCGAGCTGCGCGGCGGCGTCCTGCAGCGCCCGCCGGTCGGCCGCGGCGGCCGGGTCGGCCAGGACGACGTCGGCCCGGAACCGCGGCGCGTGGTGCACCAGCGCGGCGACCAGGTCGGCCGGGCTGAAGCCGCCGGTCTCGGTCTCGCTCTGGAGGTTCAGCGTGACCAGGCGCCGGGCCTCGGTGTCGCACAGCGCGTCGCGCAGGTCGGGCACGAGCAGGTGCGGCATCACCGAGGTGAACCACGACCCCGGGCCGAGCACCACCCAGTCCGCCTCGCGGACGGCGGTCACGGCCTCCTCGCAGGCGGGCGGCGCGTCGGGGACGAGCCGTACCGACGTCACGCGTCCCTCGGTGACCGCGACCGAGGACTGGCCGCGCACGGTGCGCTCGGCGTCCGGGTCGCTCTCGTCGAGGCCGACGACGCTGGCCTCGATCTCGAGCGGGACGGCGCTCATCGGCAGCACGCGGCCTCGGGCGCCGAGCAGGCGGCCCACCCAGTCCAGGCCCTCGACGGTGTCGCCCAGCAGCTCCCACAGCGCGACGATCAGCAGGTTGCCGACCGAGTGGTGGTGCAGCTCGCCCTGGCTGGCGAACCGGTGCTGCAGGACGTCGCGCCAGGTCGTGCCCCACTCGCCGTCCTCGCACAGCGCGGTGAGCGCCATCCGCAGGTCGCCGGGCGGCAGGACGCCGAGCTCGCGGCGCAGCCGCCCGCTCGACCCGCCGTCGTCCGCCACGGTGACCACCGCGGTCAACCGGTCGGTGAGGTGGCGCAGGGCGCCGAGCGAGGCGGCCAGCCCGTGCCCGCCGCCGAGCGCGACCACGGCGGGGCGGGTCACTCGCGGCCCAGGTCGCGGTGCAGGGTGCCGACCTGCACGCCCAGGTCGCCGAGCCGCGCGGCCAGCGCGTTGACCATCGCGACCGAGCGGTGCTTGCCGCCGGTGCAGCCGAGGGCGATCGTCATGTACCGCTTGCTCTCGGCCTCGTACCCGGCGAGCACCGGCTCGAGCGCCGAGAGGAACCGGTCGAGGAACACCAGGGCGCCGTCCTGCGCCAGCACGTACTCGCTGACCGGGGCGTCGTTGCCGTTCTGCGGGCGCAGGTCCTCGACCCAGAACGGGTTGGGCAGGAAGCGCATGTCGAGGACGAAGTCGGCGTCGAGCGGCACGCCGTACTTGAAGCCGAACGACATCACCGTGGCGCGCAGGGTGGGCAGGCCGCGGTCGTCGAAGACTTGGCCCACCTTGGTCTTGAGCTGGGTGACGTTCAGGCCGCTGGTGTCGATGACGACGTCGGCGTTCTCGCGGACGAACTCGAGCATGTCGCGCTCGCGGTGCACGGCGTCCAGGATCCGGCCGCCGTCCTGCAGCGGGTGCGGCCGGCGCACGGACTCCTGCCGGCGCACCAGGACGTCGTCGCTGGCGTCCAGGAAGATCACCCGCGGGTGGGCACCGCGCTGGCGCAGCTCAAACAACGCGTCCTGCAGCGCCTGGAAGAACGAGCGGCTGCGGACGTCGACGACCGCGGCGATCCCCTGCAGCCCGGCGGTGTTGCCCGCGTCGGTGCGCCGCGCCGCGAGGTCCAGCAACGGGTTGAGCATCTGCGGCGGCAGGTTGTCGACGACGTACCAGCCGAGGTCCTCCAGGACGTTGGCCGCGGTCGAGCGGCCGGCGCTGGACATGCCGGTGACGATGACGAGCTCGGGCCAGACCTGCGGCGGGCCGGGCTCGCGCGGCCGGCTCTCGACGGGGAACTGCTCGCTGTCCGGGCCCACGGCGCTCCTCACTCGGTGTGCTCCAAGCCTATCGGCGCGGACCGGCTCAGTCGTCGAGGACCTCGCCGGTGGTGAGGTTGACCGCGGGCGCGGTGTCGCGGGGTGCGGCCAGGGCGTCGACGACCGCCTGCGCCGTGGCGGGGCCGATGCCCGGCACCTCGGCGACCGCCACGGCGTCGGCCGCGCGCAGCTTCTTCAGCGACCCGAAGTGCTTGAGCAGCGCCTTGCGCCGGGTGGCGCCCAGGCCGGGGACGTCGTCGAGCACGCTCGCCGTCATCGTCTTCGACCGGCGCTGGCGGTGGTACGTGATGGCGAAGCGGTGCGCCTCGTCGCGCACCCGCTGCAGCAGGTACAGGCCCTCGCTGGTGCGCGGCAGGACGACGGGGTGGTCGTCTCCCGGCAGCCAGACCTCCTCGAGGCGCTTGGCCAGGCCGACGAGCGCGACGTCGTCGATGCCGAGCTCGGCGAGGGCGCGCGCGGCCGCGGCGACCTGGGGGGGCCCGCCGTCGACGACCACCAGCTGGGGCGGGTAGGCGAACTTCTGCGGCCGGCCCGTCTCGGGGTCGATGCCCTGGCCGAGCTCGAGGTCGCTGGCCTCGGACCGCTCGTCGAGGTAGCGCCGGAAGCGCCGGGTGATGACCTCGTGCATCCAGGCCGTGTCGTCCTGGCCGTCGCGGCCGCGCACCGAGAACCGGCGGTACTCGGACTTGCGCGGCAACCCGTCCTCGAAGACCACCATCGAGGCGACCACCTCGGTGCCCTGCAGGTTCGACACGTCGTAGCACTCGATCCGCAGCGGCGCGTCGGACAGGGCCAGCGCGTCCTGCAGCTCCTTGAGCGCGAGCGAGCGCGTCGTGAGGTCGCCGCCGCGGCGGGTCTTGTGCAGGTTCAGCGCCTGGCCGGCGTTGCGCTCCACCGTCTCGAGCAGGGCCCGCTTGTCGCCGCGACGCGGCACGCGCAGGTCGACGCGCGAGCCGCGCAGGCCCGAGAGCCACTCGGCGACCTCGGGGGCGTCGGAGGGCAGCGCGGGGACGAGCACCTCGCGCGGCACGGCCTCGGGCGACTCGCCGTAGACCTGCTGCAGGAGGTGCTCGACCAGGCCGTCGAGCCCGACGTCCTCGACCTTCTCGACCACCCAGCCGCGCTGGCCGCGCACGCGCCCGCCGCGCACGTGGAACACCTGCACCGCCGCCTCGAGCTCGTCGTCGGCCAGGCCGAAGACGTCGGCGTCGGTGGCGTCGGCGAGGACGACCGCGCTCTTCTCCAGCGCGCGGTTCAGCGCGCCGATGTCGTCGCGCAGCCGGGCCGCCTTCTCGAACTCCAGCTCGGACGACGCCTGGCGCATCTCGGCCTCGAGCCGGCGCACGAAGCGGCCGGTGTTGCCCGCCATGAAGTCGCAGAAGTCGTCGGCCAGCGCGCGGTGCTCGTCGGGGCTGACCCGTCCGACGCACGGCGCGGAGCACTTGCCGATGTAGCCGAGCAGGCACGGGCGTCCGACCTGCGCGGCCCGGCGGAACACGCCGCTGCTGCAGGTGCGCACCGGGAAGACGCGCAGCAGCAGGTCGACGGTCTCGCGGATCGCCCAGGCGTGCGCGTACGGGCCGAAGTACCGGGTGCCCTTGCGCTTGGCGCCGCGCATGACCTGGACGCGGGGGAACTCCTCCCCCATCGTGACGGCCAGGTAGGGGTAGGACTTGTCGTCGCGGTACTTGACGTTGAACCGCGGGTCGAACTCCTTGATCCAGGCGTACTCCAGCTGCAGCGCCTCGACCTCGGTGGTGACCGTCGTCCACTCGACGCTGGCCGCCGTCGTGACCATCGTCTGGGTGCGCGGGTGCAGGGCCGACAGGTCCTGGAAGTACGACGACAGGCGCGGGCGCAGGCTCTTGGCCTTGCCGACGTAGATGACCCGGCGGTGCTCGTCGCGGAACCGGTACACGCCCGGGTCGACCGGGATGGCCCCGGGCTCGGGGCGGTACGTCGACGGGTCGGCCACGTCAGGAACCCTACGTCGGGCCGCCGACAGCGCTCGGCGCGGCGTCAGCCCGCGACGAGCTCGCCGTCCTGCACGGTGACGGCGACGCTGCTGAGCGCCTGCTTCGCCGGGCTGTCGGGCGTCGGCTCGCCGGTGGCGACCGCGAACCGGCTGTCGTGGCAGGGGCAGACGATGAAGCCGTCGGTGACCTGGGTGACGGCGCAGCCCTGGTGCGGGCACCGGGTGGAGAAGGCCTTGAACTCCCCCGCGGTCGGCTGGGTCACGACGACCCTCGAGTCGACGAAGACGGCGCCTCCGCCCACCGGCACCTGCGAGGCCGCGCCGATCGGACCGGTGGTCGCGGGCGCAGCGCCAGCACCGCTCGCCCCGTCATCGCCCCCGCCGCACGCCGCGGCCGTCAGCCCCACCACCGCGGTGCCCGCCGCTCCCTGCAGGACGGCGCGACGGGACGGCGTGCTGGACGGCATGGTGCTCCTCGGGGGTGCGACGACGGGCAGGTACCAGGACGACGACGGCGCGACCCCGGGAGTTCCGGGACCGCCGTCCAGCTCACCGTCGCGCGGCGGTCTTCTTCGCGGTGGTCTTCGTGGCCGTGGTCTTCTTCGCGGTGGCCTTCGTGGCCGTGGCCTTCTTCGCGGTGGCCTTCGTGGCCGTGGC
>NZ_BAAGXY010000012.1:0-93423 GCF_054779595.1 Angustibacter peucedani | reverse complement strand
CGGCCGAGCGCGCGCGGCGCACGGCCCCGGCCCGGCGCTACCGCGGCTCGCGGCGCGCCTGACGCGGTCCGCTACTCCTGCACCGCCTTGCGCCGGTCGGCGGTGGCCTGCTCGCGCAGGTCGCCGCCGCGCGACATGCGGCTGTGCGAGGCGCCGTAGGTGAAGTAGATGACGAAGCCGATGACCATCCAGACGATGAACCGCAGCCACGTCTCGACCGGCAGGTTCACCATCAGCCAGGCGCAGGCCAGGATCGCCACGACCGGCAGCCACGGCACCGCCGGGGTCTTGAACGACCGCTCGAGGTCAGGACGCGTGCGGCGCAGCACGATCACGCCGGCCGACACCACGATGAACGCGAACAGCGTTCCGATGCTCACCATCTCGGAGAGCTTCTCGAGGTTGACGAACCCGGCCAGCGCGGCGATGACGACGGACGTGGCGATGGTGATGCGGTAGGGGGTGCCGAACGTCGGGTGCACCTTGGCCAGGCCCTGCGGCAGCAGGCCGTCGCGCGACATCGCGAACAGCACGCGGCTCTGGCCGAGCATCAGCACGAGGATCACCGTCGTGATGCCGCACACCGCGCCGAGCGAGATGAGCTTCTGCGCCCAGACGACGCCGTTGGCGTCGAAGGCCTCGGCGAGCGGGGCCGCCGAGTTGAGCTGCGTGTACTTGACCATGCCGGTGATGACGAGCGAGACGGCGACGTAGAGCACCGTGCAGATGACGAGCGAGCCGATGATGCCGCGCGGCAGGTCGCGCTTGGGGTCGCGGGTCTCCTCGGCCGCGGTGGCCACGATGTCGAAGCCGATGTAGGCGAAAAACACGATCGAGGCCGCGGCGATGATGCCGTAGAAGCCGAACGCCGTCGGCTCGAGCCCGAGCACCGCCTGGATCAGCGGCTGGGTCAGCCCGCTCGACGACTCGGCCGGCTTCGACGGCGGGACGAACGGCGCGTAGTTGCTGGACTTCACGTAGAACAGGCCGGCCACGATGACCAGCAGCACCACGGCGACCTTGATGACGACGAGGACGCCGGTGACGCGGCCCGACAGCTTGGTGCCGGCGACCGCCACGACGGCCAGCACGGCCACGATCGCGATGGCGCCCCAGTCGGGCGTCGCGCTGTCACCCGCCAGCCAGGTCGGCAGGTCGAACAGCTCCTGAAGGTAGGCCGACCACCCGCGCGCGACCACCGCTGCGCCGAGGCCGAGCTCCAGCACCAGGTCCCAGCCGATGATCCACGCGACGAGCTCGCCGAGCGTGGCGTACGAGAACGTGTAGGCGCTGCCCGCGACCGGCACCGTCGACGCGAACTCGGCGTAGCACAAGGCCGCCAGGCCGCAGGCGACGGCGGCGAGGACGAAGGACAGCACCACGGCCGGGCCGGCGTTGAGCGCGGCCTGCTTGCCGGTGAGGACGAAGATGCCGGTGCCGATGATGACCCCGACGCCGAAGACCGTGAGGTCGAACGCCGACAGGTCCTTCTTCAGCTGGTGGTCCGGCTCGTCGGTGTCCTTGATCGACTGCTCGACGGACTTGGTGCGCAGCAGCTCCACAGCGGTCTCCTGACCCCGAGGAGGCGCTCGTGAGGCGCCTCTCGGCGTCGAAGGTAGACCCGGTTCGTCCGGCTTGCCAGAGATCGTCCGCGCGGCGAGCGGCTCAGGCGGTGCGCTGCACCCGGATGATCCTGCGCCGCAACCAGACCGTGCGCGCGCCCCCGCTCAGCAGCCGGACGCGCGCGAGCTCCCAGCGTCCCTGCTCGGCGTGCGCCACCAGCAGCGCGCGGGTGTCGGCGCGCGTGACCGCCCGCGGGACGCGGATCACCCGGTACTCGTACTCGACCATCGCCGCCATTGTGCACGGACCACGTCCGGCGGCGCTGCAGGACGGGGCAGGTACTCGGTGTCCTGGCGGCCCCCCGACCGCTACGGTCGGACCATGAGCACCGACCCCCGCACCGCGCTGAACGCCCTGGTGACCGCCCTCGAGCGTCACCTGGAGGCGGCAGCGGCCCGTCGGGGCGAGAACGACCCGGTCGTCGTCAGCGCCTACCGCCAGCTCGCGGAGGCCTTCGAGGACTACGACGACGCGCTGCTCGACGCCTTCGACGAGGTGACGCCGCTCGAGGTGTTCCGCGGCGACGAGGACGACGAGGACGACGACGAGGACGACGACGAGGACGACGACGGCTCGGACGACGAGTTCGACGAGCCGGACGACGTCGAGGGCGGCAGCTACACCGGCCTGGACGACGAGGACTACGACGAGGACGAGGACGAGCCGGACGAGCGCCCCGAGCCCGCCGGCTCCTCGCAGCGCCCCTTCTGAGGCCGCCTACGCAGGCGCCGAGCGGCTGACCTCGTCGAGCGCCTCGCGGATCTGCGCGGGCAGCTCCACCTCGTCGCTGGTCAGCGTGCCGCGCAGCTGCGCCGCCGTCCGCGCGCCCACCACGGGCGCCACGACACCGGGCTGGTCGCGCACCCAGGCCAGCGCGATCTCGGCGGGGGAGCAGCCCAGACCGTCCGCCGCCGTCACGACGGCGTCGACCACGCGCCGCGAGCGGTCGTCGAGGTAGCGCTCGACGAAGGACGCGAAGTGCGGCGACGCGGCCCGCGAGTCGGCCGGCGTCCCGGTGCGGTACTTGCCGGTCAGCACACCGCGGCCCAGGGGCGACCAGGCCATCACGCCGAGCCCGTGCGCCTGCGCCGACGGCACGACCTCGGTCTCGGCGGTGCGGGCCAGCAGCGAGTACTCGACCTGGTGGGCGACGAGCACCGAGCCGTCGCGCACCTCGGACAGCGTGGCCGCGCGGGCGCTCTGCCACCCGCTGTAGTTCGAGATGCCGACGTAGCGCGCCTTGCCGGTCGCGACCGCGTGCTGCAGCGCCTGCAGCGTCTCGTCGAGCGGCGTGCCGTCGCTCCACGTGTGGGCAAGCCACAGGTCGACGTGGTCGGTGCCGAGCCGGGCCAGGGAGCCGTCCAGCTGCTGCAGCAGGGCACGCCGCGAGGTGTCGACGACCCGCTCGCCCGTGCGCCGCGAGATGCCGGCCTTGGTGCAGATGACGACGTCCTCGCGCGAGCACAGGTCGGGCAGCAGCGCGCCGAGCAGCTCCTCGGCCGCGCCGTCGCCGTACCCGGCGGCGGTGTCGACGAAGGTGCCGCCGGCGTCAAGGAACGCCTGCAGCTGGTCGCGCGACTCGTGCTCGTCGGTGTCGCGGCCCCACGTCATCGTGCCGAGGGCGAGGCGGGACACCCGCAGGCCGGACGTCCCGACGTGGCGCTGCTCCATGGGCGCACACGCTACCGGCGGGTGTGGGGCAGCCCACGTCGCCGGCCCGGGACGGCGTGCCGTCGTCCCGTTACGCTCGCGGCCATGGCTGACCCGGACGGCACCGCCGCGCCCGACTCCCGCTCCACCGCCCCCGTGCCCGGCCGGCTGCGCCTCGGGCTCAACCTCGGCTACTGGGGCCTGGGCATGGACGCCGACAACCTCGCGCTCGCCCGGGAGGCCGACGCTCTCGGCTACTCCGTCGCGTGGGTCGCCGAGGCCTACGGGTCGGACGCCGCGACGGTGCTCACGTGGGTGGCCGCGCAGACCCAGCAGATCGACGTCGGCAGCGCGGTCTTCCAGATCCCGGCGCGCACCCCGGCGATGACGGCGATGACCGCCGCGACGCTGGACACGTTGAGCGGCGGTCGGTTCCGGCTCGGCCTGGGCGTCAGCGGCCCGCAGGTCTCGGAGGGCTGGCACGGCGTGCGGTTCGACAAGCCTCTCGGCCGCACCCGCGAGTACGCCGAGATCGTCCGCCAGGCGCTGCGCCGCGAGACCCTGCGCTACGACGGCGAGCACTTCACGCTGCCGCTGCCGGACGGACCCGGCAAGGCCATCAAGCTCACCGTCCACCCGGTGCGCACCGAGATCCCGCTCTACCTCGCCGCCGTCGGCCCGAAGAACCTCGGGCTCACCGGCGAGATCGCCGACGGCTGGCTGGGCATCTTCTTCAACCCCGAGCAGGCGTCGGTGTCGACGGACCCGTTGCGGGCCGGGCGGATCGCCGGCGGCCGCGGCCCGGCCGACGACCCGATGGCCGGCTTCGACGTCGTCCCGACCGTGCCCGTCGTCCTCGGTGACGACCTGGAGGCCGCGGCGGCCCCGGTGCGCGGCTACTCGGCGCTGTACATCGGCGGGATGGGCAGCCGCGAGAAGAACTTCTACAACCAGCTGACCCGGCGGATGGGCTACGAGGAGGCCGCCGAGAAGGTGCAGGACCTCTTCCTCGACCGCAAGCACCGCGAGGCCGCGGAGGCCGTGCCCTTCGAGCTCATCGACCGCACCGCGCTGCTGGGCCCGCGCGAGCGGGTGCGCGACCGGCTGGCGGCCTACGTCGAGGCCGGCGTCACCACCCTGACCGTCTCGCCCTTCGACGCGACCCTCGACCAACGTCTTCACACGATCCGCACCATGGCGGAGGTCCTCGACGAGTCGGGTCTGGGAGCCTGAACGCCGTGAGCGACCTGACGTACACCCATGCCGTCCTGCTCGGCGTCGTGGAGGGCCTGACCGAGTTCCTCCCGGTGTCGAGCACCGGCCACCTGACCATCACCGAGGGCCTGCTGGGGCTGGAGGTCGACTCCAAGCCGATCACGTCCTTCACCGCCGTGATCCAGCTCGGCGCGATCTTCGCCACGCTCCTGTACTTCGCGCGCGACATCGTCCGGCTGGTCGTCGCCTGGGTGCGCGGGCTGCGCGACCGGTCGGCGCGGGAGGACCCGGACTACCGCCTCGCCTGGTACGTGATCATCGGCTCGGTCCCCGTGGGTGTGGTCGGGTTCCTCGGGCGCGACCTGGTCAAGGGCTCGCTGCGCAGCCTGTGGGTCGTCGCCGTCGCCCTGGTGGTGTGGAGCGTCGTCATGTGGTTCGCCGAGCGGCGCGCGACGCAGCAGCGCGGCGAGCACGACATGAGCCTGCGCGACGTGCTGTTCATCGGCCTGGTGCAGTGCTTCTCGCTCGTGCCGGGCGTCTCGCGCTCGGGCGCCACGATCTCGGCCGGCCTGCTGCGCGGCTTCGACCGCGTCACCGCGACCCGGCTGTCGTTCTTCCTCGCCATCCCGGCGCTGACCGCGGCCGGCGTATACGAGCTGAAGGACGTCGACACCGCGGTGGTCGGCTGGGGCCAGCTCGGCGTCGGAACCGCGGTCTCGTTCGTCGTCGCGCTGGCCTCGATCGCCTGGCTGCTCCGCTTCGTCGCGCGCCACCCGATCACGGTCTTCATCTGGTACCGCGTCGCCCTGGGTGCGGCGGTCGCGCTGCTGCTCGGCGTCGGCGTCCTGCAGGCGACCTAGCGCCACCGTGCCAGGGGTGCTGGACGCCGCGGTCGCGGAGGCACGCCGTCGCGCCGCGCTCTCGGACCGTGATGCGAGCGCGGAGGTCGAGCACTACGCCGCCGTCCTCGAGCCGGTCTGCGCGCGCTGGCACCTGACGCCGCTGCGCTGGCTCGACGGCGGAGCCGGCACCCCCACGCTCGCGGTGGCGACGGACGACGGCACGCCCGCGGTGCTCAAGGTGGCGCCGCCGGGCGAGCTGGACGGCGCGACGGACCTGATGCGGGCGGCCGACGGCCGCGGGTACGCGCGCGTCCTGCGCTGGTCGCCGGACGACGGCGCCGTGCTGCTCGAGCAGCTCGGCGACGACCTGTGGTCGGCCACGACCTCCGTGCTGGCCCAGGCAGACATCACCGTGCCGCTGCTGCGGCAGGCCTGGGAGGTGCCGCTCGCCGCCGGGCGACCGTTCGAGGGCAAGGCCCGCGGCCTGCTGGAGATCCTGGCCGACCTCGGGCCCCGCTACGGCGACGAGCACCCCGCGGCGGTGCGGCTCGCGACGTCGTGCGCCCGCGCGCTGTCGACCTCCGAACCGGCCGAGGTGGTGTGCCACGGCGACCCGCACGGCCGCAACGTGCTGCGGCGCAACGACTCCTGGGCGTTCGTCGATCCCGACGGCTTCGTCGGCGAGCGCGGCTACGACGTCGGCGTGGTGCTGCGCGACGCCTGCCACGAGCTGCTCGCCGCCGAGCAGGCGACCCCGGGTGGTGGCGCGGCCCTGCTGCGCCGAGCGGCCGACCACGCCGCCGGGCTGGCGGACCTGGACCCCGACCGGGTGTGGCGGTGGGCGTACGTCGAGCGGGTCACGACCGGGCTGTACCTGCGGTGGTTCGGGCACGTCGAGGAGTCCGAGACCTTCTTGCGCACCGCGACCCTGCTCGCGCGCGAGGCCTAGAGCCAGCCGGACCGCTTGAACGTGCGGTACAGCACCGTGCAGGCCCCGGCCATGACGAGCACCGCCAGCCCGTAGCCGTACTTCCAGCGCAGCTCGGGCATGTGGTCGAAGTTCATGCCGTAGATGCCGGCGATCATCGTCGGCACGGCGGCGATGGCGACCCAGGCCGAGATCCGCCGCATGTCGTCGTTCTGCTGCACCGAGACCCGGGTCAGGTGGGCCGACAGGATGTCGGTGAGCAACCGGTCGTAGGACTCGATGTGGTCACCGACCCGCAGCAGGTGGTCGGCGACGTCGCGGAAGAAGGGGCGCGCCTCGGGCGGCACGTGCGGCATCTCGTGCTGGGCCAGCTTGACCATGGCGTCCTTCAGCGGCACGACCGCGCGCCGCACCTCCAGCACCTCGCGCTTGAGCAGGTAGATGCGCCGGGCGTCGCCGCTGGCCCGCCCGCGCGGCCGGCGCCGGATCACCGGACGACGGCGCGGCGGCGTCTCGCCGAGGGCCTGGTCGGCCACCTCGGCCTCGCCCGCGAAGACGCTCTCCTCCATCTGCTCCAGGTCGGTGGCGATCTCCTCGTCGACCTGGACGTAGCCGTCGACGACGTCGTCCATCACGGCGTGCAGCACCGCGCCGGGGCCGTAGGCCAGGTGGTCGGAGTTCTGCTCGAGGCGCCGGCGCACCTCGCTGAGCGGGCTGGCCTCGCCGCGGCGCACCGTCACGACGAAGTGCTCGCCGACGAACAGCATCACCTCGCCGGTCTCGACCTGCGACGTGGAGTCGATGTACCGCAACGGTTTCAGGACGACGAACAGCGTCCCGTCGTAGACCTCGAGCTTGGCTCGCTGGTTGCCCTTGACCGCGTCCTCGACCGCCAGCGGGTGCAGCTTCAGCTCGTCCTTCACCAGGTCGAACTCGGCGTCGGTGGGGTCCTTCAGCCCGATCCACAAGAAGCCGTCGGGGACGTCGCGGAGCTGCTCGAGCTCGTCGCTGAGGTCGGCGCACGGCTGGCGCCGTCCGTCGCGGTACACGGCCTGGTCGACGATCACGCGCCCATCCTGCCCCGTAGGCTGGCGGGGTGCCCACGGTCCTGTTGATCCGCCACGGCCGCACGGCCGCCAACGCCTCCGGGGTCCTGGCCGGCTGGACGCCGGGCGTCGACCTGGACGAGCGCGGCCGCGAGCAGGCCACCGACCTCGCCCGGCGGCTCGCCGTCGTCCCGTTGTCCGCGCTGGTGTCCAGCCCGCTCGAGCGCTGCCAGCAGACGGCCCAGGCCGTCGTCGCCGTGCCCGGCCCGAAAGACGCCGCCCGGCCGGACGTCGTCACCGACGACCGGCTGGGGGAGTGCCGCTACGGCGACTGGACCGGCCGCGAGCTGAAGACCTTGGTGAAGGACCCGCTCTGGAAGGTCGTGCAGCAGCACCCGAGCGCCGCGGTCTTCCCGGGCGAGCAGGGCGAGTCGATGCGCGGCATGCAGCAGCGCGCCCTCGACGCCGTCCGCGCGTGGGACGCGCGCGTGGCGGCCGAGCACGGGGACGACACCGTGTGGGCCGCGTTCTCGCACGGCGACGTCATCAAGGCGGTGCTCGCCGACGCCCTGGGGGCGCACCTGGACGAGTTCCAGCGGATCGTCGTCTCGCCGTGCTCGGTGTCGGCGGTGACCTACACGCCGACCCGGCCGTTCGTGGGCCGGCTCAACGACACCGGCGGCGACCTGGCTGGTCTGGTGCCCGCGCCGCGCCGCCGTCGCCGGGCGTCGTCGTCCAGCGCCCGCACCAGCACCCGTGGCGGCAGCGCCGGCGACGCGGTCGTCGGCGGTGGCGCGTAGCCGTCGCGCGCGTCGTAGGGTCGTCCCATGCCCGTCTTCGACTACGACTCCCCGGACCGGTTCGTCGCCGGCACGGTGGGCGAGCCTGGTGACCGCACGTTCTACCTGCAGGCCACGGCGGGCGCGCGCGTCACGAGCGTCTCGCTGGAGAAGCAGCAGGTGGCGGTCCTCGCCGAGCGGGTCGACGAGCTGCTCGACGAGGTGGTACGCCGCAGCGGCGGCGAGGCGCCCGTCCCGGCGGTGACCCCGGTCGGCCTGGCCGACACCGGGCCGTTGACGACGCCGATCGAGGAGGACTTCCGGGTCGGCACCATGAGCCTGACGTGGGACGGCGACGCCGAGCGCGTCGTCATCGAGTGCCTCGAGGTCGGCGAGGAGGCGACGCCCGAGGGCGACCTCGAGCCGTCGCCCGACGCCCTGGTGATGCGGGTCAGCCTCACGGGTGCCGCTGCGCGGGCGTTCGCCAAGCGCGCGGTCGCCGTCGTCGGCGCCGGCCGACCGCCGTGCCCGTTCTGCGGCAACCCGCTCGACCCCGAGGGACACATCTGCCCGCGGGCCAACGGCCACCGCAGGTGAGCGTGCCGGCGTCGGGGGGCGCGAGCGCGCTGCCCGAGGCCGCGGCGCTCGACCTGCTGCGCACGGGCGACCTCGTCGTCGAGGGACGCATGACCGCGGCGTCGAACGCGACGCTGTACGCGAGCATCACCGCGGGCAGCGCGTCGGCCCACTGCATCTACAAGCCGGTGGCGGGGGAGCGCCCGCTGCGCGACTTCCCGCGCTCGACGCTGAGCCGGCGCGAGGTCGCGGCCTACCTGGTCTCGCGCGCGACGGGCTGGGACGTCGTCCCGCCGACGGTGTGGCGCGAGGACGCGCCGTTCGGCGAGGGCAGCGTGCAGCTCTGGGTCGAGGACGACGGCACCGAGCTGGTCGACGTCGTCCCGCTCGGCGGCGTGGCGGCGGGCTGGCTGCCGGTGTTCCAGGCCCAGGACGGCGAGGGCAGCGACGTCGTCCTGGTGCACGCGGACGACCCCCGGCTGGCCCGGATGGCGGTCTTCGACGCGGTGATCGACAACGCCGACCGCAAGGGCGGGCACGTGCTGGTCGACGACGACGGCCACGTCTGGGGCGTCGACCACGGCTTGAGCTTCAACACCGACGACAAGCTGCGCTCGGTGCTGTGGGGGTGGCAGGGCGCGCCGCTGCCGCCGGACTGCCGCGACGTGCTGGCGGCCCTGGCCACCGACCTCGGGCCAGGCGAGCCGCTGGCCGAGACGCTGGCCGACCTGCTGGCGCCGGCGGAGGTCCGCCGCACGCGCGAGCGGGTCGCCGAGCTGCTGCGCACGGGCTGCTTCCCGCGCCCGGACGTCTACGGCCCGGTCATCCCGTGGCCCCCGTTCTGAGCCCGTCGGGCGTCGATAGGCTGCGGCCGTGACCTCGTGGCCCGCGCCGTTCGTCCCTGCCGTCCCCGGGCCCGCCGTCCCGCTCCGCGTGCACGACACCGCCACCGACCGGTTGCAGCCCACCGCTCCTGGGGCCACCGCCCGGCTCTACGTCTGCGGCATCACGCCGTACGACGCGACGCACCTCGGCCACGCCGCCACCTACGTCACCTTCGACGTGCTGCAGCGGGTGTGGCGCGACAACGGGCACGCCGTGCACTACGTGCAGAACGTCACGGACGTCGACGACCCGCTGCTCGAGCGCGCGCAGCGCGACGGCGTCGACTGGCGCGACCTGGCCGCGCAGGAGGTCGCGCTCTTCCACGAGGACATGACCGCGCTGGCCGTGCTGCCGCCCGACGACTACGTCAGCGTGGTCGACACCGTGGGCGACATCGCGGCCGACGTCCAGCGCCTGCTCGACGGCGGCGCCGCCTACCGCCTCGCCGTCCCGGACGGCGAGGCCGCGCCCGGCGGCGGACCCGACGTCTACTACGCGGTCGCCAGCCAGCCCCGGTTCGGCGACGTCTCGAGCTGGACCCGCGAGCAGATGCTCGAGGTCTACGCCGAGCGGGGCGGCGACCCCGACCGCGCGGGCAAGCGCGACCCCCTCGACGCCCTGCTGTGGCGCGGCGCGCGACCGGGCGAGCCGTCCTGGGACGGCGGCCCGCTCGGCCTGGGCCGGCCGGGGTGGCACATCGAGTGCTCGACGATCGCGCTGCGCCGGCTGGGCATGACGTTCGACGTCCAGGGCGGCGGCACCGACCTGGTCTTCCCGCACCACGAGATGAGCGCGGCGCACGCCGGGTCGCTCACGGACGAGTGGCCGTTCGCCCGCGGGTACGTGCACCAGGCGATGGTCGGGCTCGACGGCCACAAGATGAGCAAGTCGCTCGGCAACCTGGTGCTGGTCTCGGCGCTGCGCCGCGACGGCGTCGACCCGATGGCGGTGCGGCTGGTGCTGCTGGCCCACCACTACCGCACCGAGTGGTCGTACACCGCCGACGACCTCACGGCCGCCGAGGCCCGGCTCGAGCGCTGGCGCCGGGCGCTCTCGCGCGAGGGCGGCCCGGCCGCCGACGCGACCGTGCAGCACGTGCGGGAGGCGCTGGCCGACGACCTGCGCACGCCGGACGCGCTCGCCGCCGTCGACCGCTGGGCCGACGAGCAGCTGAACCGCGGCGGCGACGACCGGGGCGCTCCTGGCGTGCTGGCCCGCGCGGTCGACGCGCTGCTCGGCGTCCGGGTCTAGCCGGCCGACGCGCTAGCGGCGCGGAGGTTCGTCGTCGCGGCGGCGCAGGTAGCGCTCGAACTCCAGGGCGATCGCCTCGCCGCTGGCCTCCGGCAGCTCGCTGGTGTCCTTGGCCTCCTCCAGCGCGCGGACGTACTCGCCGACCTCGCTGTCGCCCTCGGCCAGCTCGTCGACCCCGTGCTCCCACGCGTACGCCTGGTCGGGCAGGTCCTCCAGCTCGATGGTGACGTCGAGCAGCTCCTCGACCCGCCGCAGCAGGGCCAGCGTGGCCTTGGGGGACGGGCCACCGCCGGCGTAGTGCGGCACGGCCGCCCACAGCGAGACGGCGGGCAGGTCGGCCTGCGCCGCGGCGTCGCTGAGCACGCCGACGATGCCCGTCGGCCCCTCGTAGCTCGACCGCTCGATGCCGGGGTGGCGCAGCATGAGGTCGTCGTCGCTGGTGCCGGTGATCGGGATCGGCCGCGTGTGCGGGACGTCGGCGAGCAGGGCGCCCACGGTGACCAGGGCCTGGCAGCCCAGCCGGTCGGCGGCCTCGAGCAGCTCGACGACGTAGGACCGCCACCGCATCGACGGCTCGATCCCGTCGACCAGGACGACGTCGCGGCCCAGGGCGGGCACGTGCGCGGCGAGCAGCCGGGTGGTGGGCCAGGTGACCCGGCGCTGGCCGTCGGGGTCGCGCCCGACGGTCGGGCGGTTGACCTGGAAGTCGTAGTAGTCCTCGGGGTCGAGCGCGGCGAACGGCTCGGCGCCCCAGACGCGCGCCAGGTGCTCCAGGGCGGACGTCGCCGCCTCACCGGCGTCGTTCCACCCCTCGAAGGCGGCGATCATCACCGGGTCGGTCAGCTCGGGCCAGTCCGCGAGCTCGATCACCCATGCCTCCTCGGGCGCCGACGGGACGCGCTGGTGCGCGCACACCCAGCGTAGTTGCTGGACGGCGGCGGGTGCCGCCCGCCACGGGGGTGAACGCGCCGCTCAGGCCGGGCGGCCCGCCAGCCGCCGGTGGTCGCGGCGCGCCAGCCACGAGAACAGGACGGTCGCGGCCACCCACACCAGCGCGAACCAGCGCTCGGCCGAGCCGTCGCCGCCGTCGGGCGAGGCGTCCAGCAACTGCTCGAACCACGTCGGCCAGACCACCGAGACCACGACCAGGACCGCGCTGACCAGCGCCAGCCCCAGCTCGACCCGCCACCGCCACCGCCGGCTCATGCCGCGAGGCTAGACCCGCGCGGGGTGCTTGTCAGCCGGCCCAGCCCGTGGACCGCCCGTCCGCGATGCGAGCCGCGCCCGTAGACTGAGCAGCGCTCCGCCGCACCTGCTCGACGCTCCCTGAACCCCGGCACGAAGGTCCCTCATGAGCAGCCGCTCCGACCTGTTCCGCTCCCTGCTGCACGAGCGCGTCCTCGTGGCCGACGGCGCCATGGGCACCATGCTCCAGGCGGCGGACCCCTCGCTCGAGGACTTCGAGGGCCACGAGGGCTGCAACGAGGTGCTCAACGCCACCCGGCCCGACGTCGTCCGGTCGGTGCACGACGCGTACTTCGAGGTCGGGGTCGACGCGGTCGAGACGAACACCTTCGGCGCCAACCTCGGCAACCTCGGCGAGTACGACATCACCGACCGCATCCACGAGCTCGCCCTGGCGGGGGCCCGGATCGCGCGCGAGGCCGCCGACGCGTGGAGCACCGACGACCAGCCGCGGTTCGTCCTCGGGTCGATGGGCCCAGGCACCAAGTTGCCCTCGCTCGGGCACGCGCCGTACGCCACGCTGCGCGACGCGTACCAGGAGCAGGCCGCCGGGCTGGTCGAGGGCGGCGTCGACGCGGTGCTGGTCGAGACCGCCCAGGACCTGCTTCAGGCCAAAGCCGCTGTCATCGGCACGAAGCGCGCGCTGCGCGACGCGGGCGTCGACCTGCCGGTGCTGGTGCAGGTCACGGTCGAGACCACCGGCACCATGCTGCTGGGCAGCGAGATCGGGGCGGCGCTCACGGCGCTCGAGCCGCTGGGCATCGACGCCATCGGGCTGAACTGCGCCACCGGCCCCACCGAGATGAGCGAGCACCTGCGCCACCTGGCCAAGCACGCGCGCATCCCGGTGACCGCGATGCCGAACGCGGGGCTGCCGCAGCTCTCGCGCGACGGCGCGTACTACCCGCTGACCCCCGACCAGCTGGCTGCCGCCCACGACCAGTTCACCCGCGAGTTCGGGCTCGGGCTGGTCGGCGGCTGCTGCGGCACCACGCCCGAGCACCTGGCGCGCGTGGTCGAGGCCGTCCGCGGCCGGCCGGTCGCGACCCGTCGTCCGCGCCGCGAGGCCGGCGTGGCCAGCCTCTACCAGCACGTGCCGTTCCGGCAGGACACCGCGTACCTCTCGATCGGCGAGCGCACCAACGCCAACGGCTCCAAGGCCTTCCGCGAGGCGATGCTCGAGCAGCGGTGGGACGAGTGCGTCGAGATCGCGCGCAGCCAGACCCGCGACGGCGCCCACCTGCTCGACGTCTGCGTCGACTACGTCGGGCGCGACGGCGTCGACGACATGAAGGCGCTCGTCAGCCGGTTGGCCACCAGCTCGACCCTGCCGCTGGTGCTGGACTCCACCGAGCCGGCCGTGGTCGAGGCCGGGCTCGAGCTGCTCGGCGGCCGCGCGGTCGTCAACTCCGTCAACTACGAGGACGGCGACGGGCCCGACAGCCGGTTCGCCCGGATCATGCCGGTGGTGCGCGAGCACGGCGCAGCCGTCGTCGCCCTGACCATCGACGAGCAGGGCCAGGCGCGCACCACCGAGCACAAGGTGGCGGTCGCCAGCCGGCTGATCGACACGTTGACCGGCGAGTGGGGGATGCAGACCTCCGACATCGTCGTCGACTGCCTGACCTTCCCGATCGCGACGGGGCAGGAGGAGACACGTCGCGACGGCATCGAGACGATCGGCGCGATCGCCGAGATCAAGCGCCGTTACCCCGACGTGCAGACCACGCTGGGCCTGTCGAACGTCTCGTTCGGCCTGTCGCCCGCGGCCCGCGTGGTGCTCAACTCGGTGTTCCTGCACGAGTGCCTCAAGGCCGGCCTGGACTCCGCGATCGTGCACGCGGCCAAGATCCTGCCGATGAGCAAGATCGACGACGAGCAGCGACGGGTGGCGCTCGACCTCGTGCACGACCGCCGGCGCTGGGTCGACGGCGACCCGTCGTCCGGCCAGGTCGAGTACGACCCGCTGCAGCGCTTCCTGGAGCTGTTCGAGGGCGTCGACACCGCCAGCCTGAAGGCCAGCCGGGCCGAGGAGCTGCTGGCGCTGCCCCTCGCCGAGCGGCTGGCGCGGCGGATCGTCGACGGCGAGCGCAAGGGCCTGGAGGCCGATCTCGACGAGGCCATGGCCGACGGGCAGACCGCGCTCGACATCATCAACGACAACCTGCTCGAGGGCATGCGCGTCGTCGGCGACCTGTTCGGCAAGGGCGAGATGCAGCTGCCGTTCGTGCTGCAGTCGGCCGAGGTCATGAAGGCGGCGGTCGCCCACCTCGAGCCGCACATCGAGGGCAGCGCCGAGGGCGGCGGGCGGCAGAGCAAGGCCACGATCGTCCTCGCGACGGTCAAGGGCGACGTCCACGACATCGGCAAGAACCTCGTCGACATCATCTTGTCCAACAACGGCTACGAGGTCGTCAACATCGGCATCAAGCAGCCGGTGGCCGACATCCTGCGGGCGGTCGAGGAGCACCGCGCCGACGCCGTGGGCATGAGCGGCCTGCTGGTGAAGTCGACGGTCGTGATGAAGGAGAACCTGCAGGAGATCAACGCCCGCGGCATCGCGGCCGACCTGCCGGTGCTGCTCGGCGGTGCCGCGCTGACCCGCGCGTACGTCGAGGACGACCTGGCCGAGATCTACCAGGGGCAGGTGCGCTACGCCCGCGACGCCTTCGAGGGGCTGCGCCTCATGGACGCGGTGGCCAAGGCGAAGGCCGACCCGCAGCTCAGCCTCGGCGACACGCTGCCCGAGCTGCGCAAGCGCCGGGTGCGCCGGGTCGCCACGACCGAGGAGCCCAGCACCACCCCCGACACCACGCGTTCGGACGTCGCGACCGACGTCGACGTCCCCGAACCGCCGTTCTGGGGCACCCGGGTGGTCAAGGGCGTGGCCCTCGCCGACTACGTGTCGTACCTGGACGAGCGCGCGACCTTCCTCGGCCAGTGGGGTCTCAAGGGCGCGCGGGGCGACGGGCCGTCCTACGACGAGCTGGTCGAGACCGAGGGCCGGCCGCGGCTGCGCGAGTGGCTCGACCGCGTGCACACCGAGGGCCTGATGGAGGCGGCCGTCGTGTACGGCTACTTCCCCTGCTACAGCGAGGGGAACGACCTGGTGCTGCTGCACCACGAGGGCCCGGACGCCGGCAGCGAGCGGGTGCGGTTCACCTTCCCGCGCCAGCGCCGCGACCGGCGGCTGTGCCTGGCCGACTTCTTCGCGGCCAAGGACAGCGGGCGCACCGACGTCATCGCGCTGCAGCTGGTCACCATGGGCTCGGTCGTGGCCCGGCGCACCGCCGAGCTCTACGCCGCCAACGCCTACCGCGACTACCTCGAGCTGCACGGCTTGTCGGTGCAGCTCACCGAGGCGCTGGCCGAGATGTGGCACGCCCGCGTGCGCGAGGAGCTGGGTCTGGGCGGCGACGACAGCGACGACCTGGGCGCGATCCTGCGCCAGGGCTACCGCGGCTCGCGCTACTCGTTCGGCTACCCGGCCTGCCCCGACCTGGAGGACCGCCGCGCGCTGGTCGAGCTGCTCGACCCGTCGCGGATCGGCGTCTCGCTGTCCGAGGAGCTGCAGCTGCACCCCGAGCAGTCCACCGACGCGATCGTGGTGCACCACCCCGAGGCCAAGTACTTCAATGCCACCTGAGGCGACCTCGCGCCGGCTGCCGGCCGCCGTCCTGTGGGACATGGACGGCACGCTCGTCGACACCGAGCCCTACTGGATCGCCGAGGAGCACCAGCTCGTCGAGGCGTACGGCGGCACCTGGACCGCCGAGCACGCGAAGGCGTTGGTGGGCAACGACCTCATGGTGTCGGCGCACTACATCAAGCAGCACGGCGACGTGCCGCTCGAGCCGGCCGAGATCGTCGACGTGCTGCTCGCCGGGGTGGTGCACCGGCTGCGGGACGTCGTCCCGTGGCGTCCCGGGGCGCTCGAGCTGCTCGGGCGGCTGGGGGAGGCCGGCGTGCCCTGCGCGTTGGTCACGATGTCGTGGACCGCGCTGGCCGACACCTTCCTGGCGGCCGCGCCGGATGGCGCGTTCGACGTCGTCGTGACCGGCGACCGGGTCGAGCGCGGCAAGCCGCACCCCGACCCCTACCTGCGGGCGGCCGAGGCGCTGGGCGTGGCGCCGGGGGAGTGCGTCGCGGTCGAGGACAGCCAGACCGGTGTGACCTCGGCCGAGTCGGCGGGGGTCCCCACGCTCGCCGTGCCGCACGTGGTGCCGGTGCCCGCGGCGCCGGGTCGCTCGCGGGCGCACTCGCTGGCCGAGATCACGGTCGACGACCTCGCCCGCATCGCGGCGGGCGAGGCCATCGACCTGCTGGCCTGAGCCAGCGCGGCCAGCGCTAGTCGCTCGAGACGGCGCGGATGACGTCGAGCCGCGAGGCCCGCCAGGCCGGCCACAGCGCGGCCAGCAGCCCGACGACGCCGGCCAGCACGAACGTCGCCACGACCTGACCCCACGGCAGCGACAGGGTGTCGAGGCCCTGGTCCCTCAGCACCCGCTGCAGCAGGACGCCGAGCGTCAGGCCCAGCGCCGTGCCGAGGACCGCGCCGAACAGCGCGGTCAGCACCGCCTCGTTGCCGATGGTGCGGCGCAGCTGGCGCCGCGTCATGCCGACGGCGCGCAGCAGGCCGATCTCACGGGTGCGCTCGAACACCGACAGCGCCAGCGTGTTGACGATGCCCAGCGCCGCGATGATGACCGACAGCCCGAGCAGGCCGTAGAGGATGCCGAGCAGCTGGTTGATCTGCCCGCGCGTGGCCTGCTTGAACTCCTCGCGGTCCTGCACCGAGACCACCAGCTGCGGCTTGACCAGGTCGGTCAGCTCGGCGCGCACCTGGTCGGCATCGGCCCCGGGCGCCAGCTTGACGAACGCGGCGTAGGACTTCTGGTAGACCGCCGGGACCGCCTTGGCGTACAGGGAGCGGGGGATCAGCACCTGGGTGCCGATCGCCTGCGAGTCCTCGTAGACGGCGCCGACCGTGAGCTTCTGGCTCTTCAACGTGCCGACCGTGGCCGTCAGCGTGTCGCCCACCCCGAGGTGCTGCTCGTCGGCGAAGGTCGTCGACAGCGCCACCTGGCCGCGGTCGAGCGAGCTGATGTCGCCGCCGGTCACCACGAGGTCGACCGTCTCGGCCAGGCCGGTGCCGGACACCGCCGAGCCGACCGTGTCGGTCGAGCCGATCCGCAGCGGCGCGACGCCCTGGTCGACCACCGCGGCCACGCCCGGCAGCTTGCCGGCGGCGTCGGCCACGGAGTTCGCGAAGGGCGAGTTGCCGCCGCTGAGGACGAAGTCCGCCTTGACCTGGTCGTCGACCAGCTTGTCGATCGACGCCTTCGTCGTCGCGGCCAGCACCGAGAACGCCGACACGAGCGCGAGCCCGATCATCAGCGAGACGGCGGTGGTCGACGTCCGGCGCGGGTTGCGCAGGGTGTTGTCGCGGGCGATCTTGCCGACGGTGCGCGAGAACCTCGCCCCCGGCGCGCCGAGCGCCCGGATCACCGGGCGGGACATGAGCGGCGCGGCGACGATCATCCCGATGAAGGCCAGGAACGCCCCGCCGCCCAGCACCTTGGCCGCGTCGTTGCCCTCGAGCTGGGTGACGCCGTAGGCCATCACGGCCGCGCCGACCACGAGCATGGCCAGGCCGATCACGCCGCGGCGGCGCAGGCTCTTCTCGGGCAGCGCGATCTCGTCGCGCATGGCGGCGACGGGCGCGATCCGCCCGGCCCGCCAGGCCGGCAGCACCGCGCTGGCCACCGTGACCACGATCCCGATCACGAAGCTCCACGCGACCGTGCTGGGCTGCACCGGCAGGCCGCTGTTGATCTCGAGGCCGAACGAGCCCACGAGCAGCTGCAGCCCCTTGGCCAGCCCGAGGCCGGCCAGCAGGCCGAGGCCGCCGCCCACCAGGCCGATGACCACCGCCTCGCCGAGCACCACCCGCACGACCTGCGCCCGGGCGGCGCCGACCGCCCGCAGCAGCGCGAGCTCGCGGGTGCGCTGGGCCACCAGCATCGAGAACGTGTTGAAGATGATGAACACGCCGACGAGCAGGCTGATGAACGCGAACACCAGCAGGAAGGTGTTGATGAAGCCCAGGCCGTCGGCGAAGTCGGACTTGGTCTCGTCGGCGTAGGCGGTGCCGGTGATGGCCTCCTGACCCTGCGGCAGCACCGCGGCGACCCGGTCGCGCAGCGCGGCCTGGCTGACGCCGTCGTCGGCCCGCACGGTCATCGACTGCACGGTGCCGTCGGGGGCGAACCACCTGCGGGCCGAGGCCTCGTCGACGCTGACGATGGTCTGGCCGGCCGAGCCGCCCACGAACTCCTCGACGCCGACGATCGTGACGTCGAGCGGCTGGCCCTCGACGACGACCTTGGCCCGGTCACCCAGCGACCAGCCGGACTTCTCCAGGGTGCCGGCCTCGACGACCACCTCGGCCGCCGATGTCGGCGCGCGGCCGTCGGTGAGCTTCAGCGACTCGCTGTCGGGGCGGAACGCGAAGCCGAAGGACGGCGCGCCGCCGCTGCGGACCGCGGTGCCGTCCTTGCCGACGAGCACCGCGGTGCCCTGCAGGTCGGGGTGCACCGCCTTGACGCCGTCGACGGCGGCGATCGCGTCCGCCTCGGACAACGGGATCGGCTGGCGCAGGTCCCCGGAGTCGGCGACCCCGCTGTTGACCGCCTCGCCGCGCACCAGCACGTCGGTGCCGGCGGTGATGCCGGCGGAGATCTGGTCGAACGTGGCCTTGAGGCTGTCGCTCAGCACGAAGGTGCCGGCCACGAAGGCGACGCCGAGCATGACGGACAACGTGGTGAGCAGGAAGCGCACCAGGTGCCCGCGCACGCCCTTGAGGGTGAGGCGCAGCATCAGGACCGCCGCCCCACGCCGTCGAAGCCCTTCATCCGGTCCAGGACGGCGTCGGCGGTCGGCTGGTGCATCTCGTCGACGATCCGCCCGTCGGCGAGGAAGAGGGCGCGGTCGGCGTAGCCAGCCGCCACCGGGTCGTGGGTGACGATGACGATCGACTGGCCGAACTCGTCGACCGATCGGCGCAGGAACCCCAGGATCTCGGCGCTGGCGCGCGAGTCGAGGTTGCCGGTGGGCTCGTCGGCGAACACGATCGCCGGGCGGCTGGCCAGGGCGCGGGCGCACGCGACGCGCTGCTGCTGCCCGCCGGACAGCTCGCTCGGGCGGTGCGAGAGCCGGTCGCGCAGGCCCACGGTGTCGACGACGGTGTCGAGCCACGCGCGGTCGACCTTGGTGCCGGCGATGTCCATCGGCAGGGTGATGTTCTCGCGCGCGGTCAGCGTCGGCACCAGGTTGAACGACTGGAACACGAAGCCCACGCGCTCGCGGCGCAGCTTCGTCAGCGCCTTGTCGCGCAGGCCGGAGACCTCGACGCCGTCGATGACGACGCTGCCGGACGTCGGGGTGTCGAGCGCCGCCATGCAGTGCATGAGGGTCGACTTGCCCGAGCCGGACGGCCCGAGGATGGCCGTGAACCGCCCGCGACCGAGGTCGACGTCGACCCCGTCGAGGGCGCGCACCTCGGCCTCGCCCCGGCCGTAGACCTTGACCAGCCCGCGCGCGCTCGCGACCGCGTCGGACCCGTCGCCCACCGGGCTCTGCTCCTGCTGCACCTGCGTCATGACCTGCGCCCTCCCGAGCTGCGTGCCGGCCTCGTGCTCTGCGTGCGTGTCCACCCTGCTCCACCCCTCGTGCCCGGGTCACCCCCGTCGGGTGCCCGAGACGATCGTGGCGGGCCGGGGGTGGTCGGGGCGACCGGGTATCACCCTGGCTCGACCCTGAGCCGCACCCCGAGACGTGGCCGCGGACCGCTGGGGACTACTCGGTCTCGGCGGTGTCGCGGCCGGCGACGGCGGGGTCGAGCGCTCGCGCCACGGACTGCTCGGGCAGCGGCGGCGGCGTGCCGCCCCACTCGGGGCAGATGGCGCGGTGGTCGCACCAGTCGCACAGCCGCGAGCGGCTCGGCCGCCAGTCGCCGGTGGTGGCGGCGCGCTCGATGGCCTCCCACAGCGCCCGTACCTTGCGCTCGGTGGCCAGCAGGTCGCGCTCGTCGGGGGAGTACCGCAGCACCTGGCCGTCGCCGAGGTAGACCAGCTGCAGCAGGCGCGGCACCACGCCGCGCGTGCGCCAGAGCACCAGCGCGTAGAACCGCATCTGGAACATCGCCTTGGCCTCGAACAGCTCGGGCGGCGCCTTGCCCGTCTTGTAGTCGACGACCCTCAGCTCGCCGGTGGGCGCGACGTCGAGCCGGTCGACGTAGCCGCGCAGCACGAGCCCGTCGTCGAGCGTGGTCTCGACGTAGAGCTCGCGCTCGGCCGGCTCGAGCCGCGTGGGGTCCTCGAGCGAGAACCACCGCTCGACCAGCAGGTCGGCCGAGGCCAGCCACTGCGCGAGCGCGTCGCCGTCGTCGTCCGGGAACAGCGCGGACAGCTCGGGCTCGGCCTCGAGCAGGGCCTCCCAGCGCGGGCGCAGCAGCTCGCGGGCGGCGGCCAGCGTGCGCTCGGCGGCCGGCAGGTCGAACAGCTTCTCGAGCACGCTGTGCACGACGGTGCCGCGGACCGCGGCCGGGCTCGGGGCCTCGGCGAGCCGGTCGACCACGCGGAACCGGTAGAGCAGCGGGCACTGCATGAAGTCGGCCGCCCGGCTCGGCGAGAGCGCCGCGCGCAGCACGCCCGGCTCGGGCTCGCCGTGCGCCCGCCCGACCGCCTGCTCCGCCGTGGTCTCGACCATGCCCAGCACTGTAGGCGTCGCGTCCGACAGCCCCGGTCAGGCGCGGCCGCGTCCCGGTCCGCGCATCCCCGCACCTACGATCAGGGGGTGAGCCCCCGCCCACCGGTCGCCGGCCGACGTCCCGGCATCTCGCTGGGCCGGCTGGCCGGCGTGCCGGTCTACCTCGCGCCGTCCTGGTTCGTCGTCGCGGTGGTCGTGGTGGTGGTGTTCGCGCCCCAGGTCGAGGGCGCCGTCGGCCTGGTCGCCCCCACCACCTACCTGGTCGCCGCCGCCTACGCCGTGCTGCTGCTGGTCTCGGTGCTCGTGCACGAGTTCGCGCACGCGCTCACCGCCCGCGCGCTGGGGCTGCCGGTGCAGGAGGTCGTGGCCGACCTCTGGGGCGGCCACACCCAGTTCACGGACGACGCCCCCACCCCGGGCCGCAGCGCGCTGGTCGCGGTGGTCGGCCCGCTCGCCAACGGGGCCCTGGCCGGGCTGGGCCTGCTCGTGCTGCCGGCGCTCCAGCCCGGGGGCGTGCCGCGGTTGCTCGCGGTCGCCCTGGTCTTCAGCAACGCCTTCGTGGCGGTCTTCAACCTGGCACCCGGCCTGCCGCTCGACGGCGGCCGGGTGGTCGAGTCGCTGGTCTGGGCCGTCGGCGGACGACGCTGGGCCGGCACCCTCGCGGCGGGCTGGTGCGGCCGCGTGGTCGCCGTCGCGGTCGTGCTGTGGGGCATCGGGCTGCCCCTGCTCTCCGGACGACGTCCGAGCGCCTTCACGCTGGTCTGGTCGCTGATGATCGCCGCGCTGCTGTGGCAGGGAGCCGGCGCGGCCGTCGCCCTGGGTCGGCTGCGCCGCGGCGCCGAGCGGCTCGACCTCGCCCGCTACACCGAGGCCGCCACCGGCTACGCCGTCGGCTCGGCCGACTGGCAGCGCGCCGACCTGGGCGCCACCGGCCACGCCGTCGCGGTCGACCCGGCCGGGATGCCGGTCGGGCTGCTGCGGCAGGCCGACGCCGACGCGCTCGCCCGCTCGGCCCAGCCGCCCGCACCCGGCACCCCGCTCGCCGCCGTGATGACCACCTTGACGGCGGCCGTGGTGCGCCGCGGGGAGTCGGGGGACGCGGTGCTGCGGCTGCTCGCGACGACGTCCGCGCCCGCGCTGGTCGTCGTCGACGAGGCCGGTCGCGTGGTGGGGCTCGCCGACTCCGGTCCGGTCGTCGCGGCTCTCACGGGCCGCTGACCGAGCACCCGGGCGGCCGCCCGTAGACTCGCGCGCCATGAGCCCTGCCACCGGTGCCAGCCGCCGCCGCGGCCCGTTCGCCGAGGGCGACCGCGTGCAGCTGACCGACCCGAAGGGCCGCCTGCACACCATCACGCTGCAGCCCGGGCGCCAGTTCCACACCCACGCCGGGTGGTTCGCGCACGAGGCGCTGATCGACGCCCCCGAGGGCAGCGTCGTCACCAACACCGCCGGCGTGCAGTACCTCGCCCTGCGGCCGCTGCTCGCCGACTACGTGCTGTCGATGCCGCGCGGCGCCGCGGTCGTCTACCCCAAGGACGCCGGCCAGGTCGTCGCGATGGCCGACATCTACCCGGGCGCGCGCGTCGTCGAGGCGGGCGTCGGGTCGGGTGCGCTGACCATGAGCCTGCTGCGCGCGGTCGGCGACGACGGCCACCTGCTCAGCGTCGAGCGCCGCCCGGACTTCGCGGCCATCGCGCGCGGCAACGTCGAGGCCTTCTTCGGCGGGCCGCACCCGGCCTGGCAGCTCGAGGTCGCCGACCTGGCCGAGCTGCTGCCCCAGCAGGTCGAGGCCGGCACGGTCGACCGCGTCGTGCTCGACATGCTCGCGCCGTGGGACTGCCTGGACGCCGCGGCGCACGCGCTCGCGCCCGGCGGGGTGCTGATCTGCTACGTCGCCACCGTCACCCAGCTCTCGCGGGTCACCGAGGCCGCGCGCGAGCACGGCGCGTTCACCGAGCCCGCGGCCTGGGAGTCGATGGTCCGCGGCTGGCACCTCGAGGGGCTGGCGGTGCGGCCGCAGCACCGGATGGTGGGCCACACCGGGTTCCTCGTCACCACCCGTCGGCTGGCGGACGGCGTCGAGCCGCCCGAGCGGCGCCGTCGCCCGGCCAAGGGCTCCTACGACGGCGACTGGACCGCCGAGGACCTCGGGGAGCGCCCGGTGTCGGACAAGAAGGTGCGCAGGGTCCGGCGCGACATCGGCGTTTCCGAGTCGGTCGAGGAGGCCGGCTCGGGTTAGTGTCGTTCTCAAGAGTCCCTGGTGGGGGAGGTGCGCACCATGACGGAGAACGACCCGGCCGGCCGCTCGTCGGCCGACCTGCTGCGCCAGGTCCGCGCGCTCGAGGACGAGGTCGCCGTCCTGCGGCGGCGCGTCGCGACGTCGCCCGACCGCGTCCACGCGCTCGAGGCCCGGCTCTCGCAGCTGCAGACCACGCTCGAGACCACGGCGTCGCAGAACGAGCGGCTGGTGCGCACCCTGAAGGAGGCGCGCGAGCAGATCGTCACCCTGAAGTCCGAGGTCGACCGGCTGGCCCAGCCGCCGTCCGGCTTCGGCACGATCGTCGAGGTCGGCCCCGAGGGCACGGTCGACGTGCTCACCGGCGGGCGCAAGATGCGCGTCGCGGTGAGCCCGACCGTGGAGGACGCCGACCTCGTGCCCGGCCGCGAGGTGCTGCTCAACGAGGCCCTCAACGTCGTGCAGGCCCGCGGGTTCGAGCGGGTCGGCGAGGTCGTCATGCTCAAGGAGATCCTGGGCGAGGACCGCGTGCTCGTGGTCGGCCACGCCGACGAGGAGCGCGTGGCCCGGGTCGCCGACGCCCTGCGCGAGCAGAAGATGCGCATCGGCGACGGCCTGCTGATCGATGCGCGCGCCGGCTTCGTCTACGAGCGGATCCCGAAGGCCGAGGTCGAGGAGCTCGTGCTCGAGGAGGTCCCCGACATCGCGTACGAGGACATCGGCGGGCTCGGCGGCCAGATCGACCAGATCCGCGACGCGGTCGAGCTGCCCTACCTGCACCCCGAGCTGTTCCGCGAGCACCACCTGCGCCCGCCCAAGGGGGTGCTGCTGTACGGCCCGCCCGGCTGCGGCAAGACGCTGATCGCCAAGGCGGTGGCGTCGTCCCTGGCCCGCAAGGTCGCCGAGCTGAGCGGCCAGCCGCTGGGCAAGTCCTACTTCTTGAACATCAAAGGCCCCGAGCTGCTCAACAAGTACGTCGGCGAGACCGAGCGGCACATCCGGCTGATCTTCCAGCGGGCCCGCGAGAAGGCCAGCGACGGCACGCCCGTCGTCGTGTTCTTCGACGAGATGGACTCGCTCTTCCGCACCAGAGGGTCGGGCGTCAGCTCGGACGTCGAGACCACGATCGTGCCGCAGCTGCTGTCCGAGATCGACGGCGTCGAGCGGCTCGAGAACGTCATCGTGATCGGCGCCTCGAACCGCGAGGACATGATCGACCCCGCCATCCTGCGCCCGGGCCGGCTCGACGTGAAGATCAAGATCGAGCGCCCGGACGCCGAGGCCTCGCGCGACATCTTCACCAAGTACCTCACCGCCGACCTGCCGCTGCACGAGCGCGACCTCGCCGAGAACGGCGGGTCGCCCCAGGCCACGGTCGAGGCGATGATCCAGCGCACCGTCGAGCGCATGTACTCCGAGATCGACGAGAACCGCTTCCTGGAGGTCACCTACGCCAACGGCGACAAGGAGATCCTGTACTTCAAGGACTTCAACTCCGGCGCCATGGTGCAGAACATCGTCGACCGGGCCAAGAAGTCGGCCATCAAGGACTTCCTCACCACGAACCAGCGCGGCATCCGCGTCGAGCACCTGCTGGACGCGTGCGTCGACGAGTTCAAGGAGAACGAGGACCTGCCGAACACCACCAACCCCGACGACTGGGCGCGGATCTCGGGCAAGAAGGGCGAGCGGATCGTCTACATCCGCACGCTCATCACCGGCAAGCAGGGCACCGAGCCCGGGCGCGCGATCGACACGGTCGCCAACACCGGCCAGTACCTCTGAGCCCGCGTCCGTGCCGACGTCGTCCGACGACCTGCGGGTCGCGCTGGTCACCGGGGCGGGCCGTGGCATCGGCCGCACCGTGGCGGTGCGGCTCAGCGCCGCCGGACGCCGGGTCGCCCTGACCGCGCGCAGCGCCGACCAGCTCGCCGAGACCGCGCGGGCCTGCAGCGGGCCCACGCTCGTCGTCCCGGCCGACCTCACCGACGCCGGCGCGGCCGACGCCGTGGTCGACGCGGTCGAGGCCGGGTGGGGTCCCGTGCGCGACCTGGTGCTGAACGCCGGGGCCGGGACGTCGGCCCGCGTCGAGCGCACGAGCGACGAGGACTGGCAGCGCGCGCTCGAGCTCAACCTCACCGCGCCGTTCCGCGTGCTGCGCCGCGTGCTGCCGGGCATGCGCGTCGCCGGGGACGGCCGCGTGGTGGCGGTGGCGTCGGTCGCCGCGCTGGTGGGCGAGCCGTACATCGCGGCCTACAGCGCGAGCAAGCACGGCCTGCTGGGCCTGGTGCGCTCGGCGGCCGCCGAGCTGGAGGGCACCGGCATCACGGTCGACGCCGTGTGCCCGGGCTACGTCGACACCCCCATGACCGACGCCACGGTCGCCGGCATCGTGGCGGCGACCGGGCGCAGCGAGGAGCAGGCCCGGGCCGCGCTGGCCGCCAAGCAGCCCGGCCGCCGGCTGGTGACCACGGACGAGGTCGCCGACGTCGTCCTCGCCCTGCTGGACGACGGCTCGCGCACGGGGCAGGCCGTCGTCGTCGACGGAGGGACCCCCGCCGCATGAGCCTCGAACGCGTCAACCCGCCCGAGCTGGCCCCGCCGTCCGGCTTCTCGCACGCCGTCGTGGGCGAGGGCCGGGTCGTCGTCCTGGCCGGGCAGACGGCGCTCGACGCCGAGGGCCGGGTCGTGGGCGCCGACGTCGTGGCGCAGTTCGAGCAGGCGCTCACGAACCTGCTCACCGCGCTCGCCGCCGCCGGCGGGCGGCCGGACCAGCTGGCCGGCCTCACCATCTACTGCGTCGACCTGGCCGGCTACCGGGCTCGGGCCCGCGAGATCGGTCAGGTCTGGCGGCGGCTCGTGGGCACCGACTACCCGGCCAGCGCCGGCATCGGGATCAGCCGGCTCTGGGACGACGACGCGCTGGTCGAGCTGCAGGGCCTGGCGATCCTGTGACCGGCTGACCCGAGCCGTTGGCCAGCACCTGCGCGAGGTGCCGGTGCGCCGGCTCGGCCAGCCGGTCCTGCAGCGCGTCGAACAGCTCGCCCGCGCGCACCCCGGGCCACCGGCCCGGCAGCAGCTCGAGCGGCAGCCCCGGGTCGAGGAAGGGCAGCCGCCGCCAGGCCGTCAGCGCGGTGACGTAGTCGGCGAAGGCCACGGCGTCGTCGGTGCCCCGGCGCCGCTGCCAGCGGCGCAGCACCGGGGCGTGCACCGCCACGAACTCGGCGTAGAGCCGGGCCAGCTCGTCCAGGTCCCACCACGCGCCGACCTCGGCCCGCACGTCGCCGAAGCCCAGGTGCTGGGCCCGGAAGAGGTCGACGTAGGCGGTGAGGTCGTGCCGCTCGAGCACCTGCGCGGTCTCGTCCGCCAGGTGCGCGGGCGCCACCCAGACGCCGGCCGAGACGGTGCCGTAGCCCAACCACGACAGGCGCGAGCGCAGCTGGTGGCGGCGCCGCCGCTCGCTCTCGGGCACGCTGAACACCGCCAGCACCCAGCCGTCGTCCCGGCCGGCGCGGGTGCGGCGGAAGATGCGCTGGTCGCCCTCGGCCAGGATCCGCCGGCCCTGCTCGGACAGCTGGTAGCCGGCCACGCCGCGGCGGGCCCGGGCCACCAGGACCCCGCGCCGCTTCAGGCGCGAGATCGCCGACCGCACGGCCGGCTCGTCGACGCCCGCGCCGTCCATCAGCCGGATGAGGGTCGAGACCGCGAGCCAGCCGGCGGTCTCGCGGGCGTACAAGCCGTAGACCGTCACGATCAGGGCGCGCGGCTGCGGCGCCGGCAGCCGGCTCGATCCCGGCCCCTTGTCGGTCGTCACGCGTGCACGATAGTGGCGCCGGGCTCACGGGCGCTGCCAGGTGTCGCGATCTCTTGATCCTCGTCACGAAAGAGGAATACTGGCGGTCGTGACGGACCCGCACGCGACGACCGCGCACCCGCTCGGGCTGAGCCCGTCGGCCCACGTCGACACGTTCTGCCGCGACCACCTGCCGCCGGCCGGCAGCTGGCCCGACCTGGTCTTCGACCGGCCCGAGCTGCAGTACCCCGACCGGTTGAACGCGGCCGTCGAGCTGCTGGACACGACCGTGGCAGAGCACGGCGGCGACCGTCCGTGCCTGCTCGCGCCGGACGGCACGACCTGGACCTACGACGACCTGGCGACGCACGCGGCCCAGGTCGCTCACGTGCTCGTCGACGACCTCGGCCTCGTGCCGGGCCAGCGCGTCCTGCTGCGCGGCCCGAACGCCCCGTGGTTGGTGGCCTGCTGGTTCGCGGTGCTGCGGGCCGGTGGGGTCGTCGTGACGACGATGCCGCTGCTGCGGCCGGGCGAGCTGCGCACCGTGCACGAGATCGCGCGGGTCGACCTCGCGCTGTGCGACCACCGGTTCCTGGACGACCTCGTGGCGGCAGAGCTCGGCGTGCCCGTGGTCGCCTACGGCGGCACCGCGGACGACGACCTGGTGCAGCGGTCGTCGTCCCGGGCCACGACCTTCGAGCCGGTGGCGACCGCGGCCGACGACGTCGCCCTGCTGGCGTTCACGTCCGGCACGACCGGACGGCCCAAGGCGACGATGCACTTCCATCGCGACGTCCTGGCGAACGCCGACACCTTCTCGCGGCACGTCCTGAAGCCGGTGCCGGACGACGTGTTCACCGGCACCCCGCCGCTGGCCTTCACCTTCGGGCTGGGCGGGCTGGTGGTGTTCCCGCTGCGCGTCGGCGCCAGCACCCTGCTGGTCGAGAAGGCGTCGCCGGACCAGCTGGCCGACCTGGTGGCCGCCCACGGCGTGACGGTCTGCTTCACCGCCCCGACGGCCTACCGCGCGATGGTCGCGGCGGGCCGCCCCGAGCGGCTGGCCTCGTTGCGGCGGTGCGTGTCCGCGGGCGAGCACCTGTCGGCCGGCACCTGGCAGGCGTTCCACGACGCCACCGGGGTGCGCATCATCGACGGCCTGGGGTCCACCGAGATGCTGCACATCTTCATCTCGGCCGCGGACGACGACGTCCGGCCCGGCGCCACCGGTCGCGCCGTGCCCGGGTACGTCGCGACGGTGCTCGGCGACGACGGCGAGCCGCTGCCGGCCGGGGAGGTCGGGCGGCTCGCGGTGAAGGGGCCCACCGGCTGCCGCTACCTGGCCGACGACCGGCAGGCCGTCTACGTGCAGGGCGGCTGGAACGTCACCGGCGACACCTACCGCCAGGACGAGGACGGGTACTTCTGGTACCAGGCGCGCAGCGACGACATGATCATCTCGGCCGGCTACAACATCGCCGCGCCCGAGGTCGAGGAGGCGCTGATGCGCCATCCCGACGTCGCGGAGGTGGCCGTGGTGGGGACGCCGGACGCCGACCGCGGGCAGGTCGTCTCGGCCTTCGTCGTCCTGCGCGACGGCGTGGTCGGCGACCCCGCCCTGGTGCGGGTGCTGCAGGACCACACCAAGGCCACCATCGCGCCCTACAAGTACCCGCGCGTGGTGGAGTTCGTGGCCGAGCTGCCACGCACCAGCACCGGCAAGCTCCAGCGGTTCCGGTTGCGGCAGAACGGCTAGCGCAGCAGCTCGCGCGCGATGATGCCGAGCTGGACGTCGCTCGCGCCCTCGTAGATCCGCGGCGCGCGCACCTCGCGGTAGAGGTGCTCGAGCAGGTGCCCGCGCTGGAGCGCGCGGGCGCCGTGCAGCTGCACCGACTGGTCGACGACCCACTGCGCCGCCTCGGTGGCCGCGAGCTTGGCCATCGCGGCCCGCGACGTGACACCGGGGCGGCCCTCGTCGTAGGCGGCGGCCGCCTGGTAGACGAGCAGCCGGGCGGACTGGGTGCGCACCGCCATCTCGGCCAGCCGGTGGGCGACCGACTGCTGCGCCACCAGCGGCCCGCCGAACGCCGTCCGGGTGCGCGTGTGCGCCACCGCGGCCTCGAGGGCGGCCTGCGCCATGCCGACCGCGAACGCCCCGACGCTGGGGCGGAAAAGGTCCAGCGTGCGCATGGCCACGGCGAAGCCGCGGTCGCGCTCGCCCAGCAGCTCGTCCGGCTCGACCCGCACCCCGTCGAGGACCAGCCGGCCGATCGGGTGCGGCGAGAGCAGGTCGAGCGGTTCGCCGCCCACGCCGTCGCGGTCGGCCGGGACGACGAACGCGCTCACTCCGCGCGACCCGGCACCGGGGGTGGTGCGGGCGAACACCGTGTAGACGTCGGCCTGCGGGGCGTTCGAGATCCAGACCTTGGTGCCGGTCAGCCGCCAGCCGTCGCCGTCCGCGTCGGCGCGCAGCTGCAGCGCTCCCGCGTCGCTGCCGGCCTCGGGCTCGGTGAGCGCGAAGGCGGCCACCGCCTCGCCGCTCGCCACCGCCGGGATCCAGCGACGCACCTGCGCGTCCGAGCCGCTCTGCAGCACCGGGTACGCGCCCAGTCCCTGCAGGGCCAGCGCGGTCTCGGCCTCCGTGCACTCGACGGCCAGCGCCTCGCGCAGCAGGCAGAGGTCGAGAGCCGCGGCCTCGCGGGTGGTGCCCGCGCCGGGGAACAGCCGACCGAGCAGGCCGAGCTCGCCCAGGCGCCGCAGCAGCGGGCGGTTGACCCGACCCGGCTCGCCCGCAGCCGCCAGCGGCACCAGCTCGTCCCGCGCGACGGCGCGGGCGTGCGCCACCAGCTCGTGCTGCTCGGGCTCGAGGTCCCAGGCCACGGTCAGCGTCCCTGCCAGCGCGGCGGGCGCCGCTCGCTGAACGCCGCGTAGAACTCGCGGTAGTCGGCACCGGTCATCAGCAGCGCCTGCGTGAACGCCTCGAGCTCGACCGCCGCGGACAGCCCCATGTCGAGCTCGCGGCTGACCAGGGCCTTGGTCTGCGCGTAGGCGTGCGCCGGTCCGTCCGCCAGCCGCCGGGCGAGGGCGGTGGCCTCCGCGGTCGCGGTGCCGTCGTCCACCAGCCGCGTGACCAGGCCCCAGCGCTCGGCCTGCTCGGCGCCCAGGTCGTCGCCGAGCAGCAGCAGCTCGGTGGCCCGGCCCAGCCCGACGAGCCGCGGGAGCAGGTACGCCGCACCCATGTCGGCGCCGGCCAGCCCGACGCGGGTGAACAGGAACGCGAACGTCGCCGAGCGCTCCACGACCCGCAGGTCGCTCGCCAGCGCGAGCACCGAGCCCGCACCCGCCGCCACGCCGTGCACGGCGGCGACCACCGGCACCGGGCACTCGCGCATCAGCCGCACGACCTCGCCGGTCATGCGGGTGAAGGCGAGCAGCTCGTCGTGCGACATCTCGAGCGTGCGCCCGATGATCTCGTGCACGTCACCACCCGAGCAGAACGCCCGGCCCTCGCCGCGCAGCACCACGGCCCGCACGTCCCCGCGGTGCGGCAGCTCGGCGAACAGGTCGCGCAGGTCGGCGTAGACGTCGAAGGTCAGCGCGTTCAGCCGCTCGGGCCGGTCGAGGCTGATCGTGCAGACGCCCTCGTCGTGCACCACCCGGAAGTGCTTCCACTCGGGCGTGATCGGGGCGGAACCGCGGAACGCACCCACTGCAGACCTCCTCGTCCAGTCCTACGGATAGCGTATCGGTGACCAGCGTCATGACAACGGCATGAGCGGCCCGTACCCTGGCGCCATGCGGATCGCGGTCGTCGGCGGAGGACCTGGCGGGCTCTACCTCGCCGCCCTGGTCAAGCAGCTCGGGCCTGACCACGAGGTCACCGTCTGGGAGCGCAACGCGCCCGACGACACCTTCGGGTTCGGCGTGGTCTTCTCCGACGAGACCCTCGGCGGCATCGAGCTGGCCGACCCCGAGGTGTTCGCCGCCATGCAGCGCGACTTCGCCCGCTGGGACGACATCGACGTCCACGTCAAGGGCGACGTGATCACCAGCGGTGGGCACGGGTTCGCCGCCATGAGCCGGCTGCGGCTGCTGCAGGTGCTGCAGGCCCGGTGCCGGGCGCTGGACGTGGACCTGCGCACCTCCACGACGGCACCGGACGTCGCCGAGCTGGCCGCCACGCACGACCTCGTGGTCGCTGCCGACGGGGTCAACTCGGCCACCCGGAACCGGTGGTCCGAGGACTTCGGCGCCACCGTCGAGGCGCGGCGCTGCCGCTACATGTGGCTCGGCACCGACCGGGTCTTCGACGCCTTCACCTTCGTCGTCCGCGAGACCCCGCACGGCGTCGTGCAGGTGCACGCGTACCCCTACGACGCCACCGGCAGCACCTTCATCGTCGAGATGCGCGACGACGTCTGGCGCGCCGCGGGGTTCGACCACGGCGAAGCCGACGGCCTGCCGCCCGGCGCCTCCGACGAGCGCTCGATCGCCATGGTGCGCGAGCTGTTCGCCGACCTGCTCGACGGTTACGCGGTCGTCGGCAACAACTCGCGCTGGATCAGCTTCGGCACGGTGCGCACCAGCACCTGGCGGCGGGGCAACGTCGTGCTGCTGGGCGACGCGGCGCACACGGCCCACTTCTCCATCGGGTCGGGCACCAAGCTCGCCATGGAGGACGCGCTGGCCCTCGCCGCGTGCCTGCACGAGCAGCCGGACGTCGAGCGCGCGCTCGCGGCGTACGAGGACGAGCGGCGCCCGGTGGTCCTCTCGACGCAGCGCGCCGCCCAGGCGAGCCTGGAGTGGTTCGAGAACCTCGGGCAGTACCTCGCCCAGGACGCGGAGCAGCTGGCCTTCAACATCCTGACCCGCAGCCGCCGGGTCACCTACGAGGGGCTCCAGCTGCGCGACCCCGAGTTCGTCGCGGCGGCCGACGCGTGGTTCGCCCGCGACCTCGCCGCGCGCGGAACCGGCGACGGCGAGGTGCGCCCGCCGATGTTCCAGCCGTTCCGGCTGCGCGGGCTCGAGCTGGTCAACCGGGTCGTCGTGTCGCCCATGGACATGTACGTCGCGCGGGACGGCGTCCCGGACGACTTCCACCTGGCCCACCTCGGCGGCAAGGCGCTCGGCGGCGCGGGCCTGGTCATGACCGAGATGGTCTGCGTCTCGCCGACCGGCCGCATCTCGCCCGGCTGCTGCGGCCTCTGGGACGACGAGCAGCAGCACGCGTTCCGGCGCATCACCGACTTCGTGCACGAGCACAGCCGGGCCGCGATCGGCCTGCAGCTCGGCCACTCGGGGCGCAAGGGCTCGACCCGCCTGATGTGGGAGGGCATCGACCAGCCCCTGCCCGAGGGCAACTGGCCCGTGGTGGCGCCGTCGCCGCTGCCGTACCGACCCGGCGTCAACCAGGTGCCGGCCGAGCTCACCCGCGCCGACCTCGACGAGATCACCGACCAGTTCGTGGCCGCCGCGCGGCGCGGCGTGGCGGCCGGCTTCGACCTGCTCGAGCTGCACTGCGCGCACGGCTACCTGCTGTCGAGCTTCATCTCGCCGCTCACCAACCACCGCACCGACGAGTACGGCGGCGACCTGGCCGCGCGGCTGCGCTACCCGCTCGAGGTCTTCTCGGCCCTGCGCGAGGTCTGGCCGGACGACCAGCCGATGACGGTGCGCATCTCGGCCACCGACTGGGTCGAGGGCGGGCACGACGTCGAGGACGGCGTCGAGGTGGCCCGCGCGTTCGCGGCCGCCGGTGCCGACGCCGTCGACGTGTCGACCGGGCAGGTGTCGCCCGAGGAGCGACCGGCGTTCGGGCGGTCGTACCAGACGCCGTTCGCCGACGCCGTGCGCAACCGGGTCGACGTCGCGACCGTCGCGGTCGGCGCGATCTCCAGCTACGACGACGTCAACTCGTTGCTGCTGGCAGGCCGCGCCGACCTGGTGGCCCTCGGCCGCGCCCACCTCTACGACCCGAGCTGGACGCTGCACGCCGCGGCCGAGCAGGGGTACGCCGGTGCGGGCGCGACCTGGCCGCAGCCCTGGCAGGCGGGGAGCCGCCGGCCGCAGACGGGGCGGACGGACGGCCCGAAGCCGCGGCTCGACCTCGTACGCCGCGGCGAGGTCGGCACCCGGCACCAGCGCTGGCGGCCTCAGGCCTGAGGGTGGTCGGCCAGCCACCGGCCGTCGAGCAGGTGCTCGCGCAGGGTGCCGGCCAGCCAGGGCAGGGCGTCGTCCGGAAGGTGCTCGGGGTCGAACCAGCCGACCTCGGAGCACTCGCTCGTCGGCTGCGGCTCGCCCTCCCAGCGGCGGACGACGAAGAAGAAGTCGGTGCCGCGCACCGGCCCGTCGACGTAGCGGGTGACGCCGACGGGCTCCAGGTCGGTCGCCTCGGCCCGCAGCCCGACCTCCTCGTGCAGCTCGCGCGCGGTGCCGGACGCCAGCGACTCGTCGTCGTCGACGTGCCCGCCGGGCAGCCCCCAGAGCCCGCTCCCGTACGACACGCCGTCGCGCCGGGCCAGCAGGACCCGGCCGTCCTCGCGCCGGACGACGGCCCAGCCCACCAGGTGGTCGGTGCGCTGCGGCGGGGGCGGGGGAGCGCCCGGCCGCAGCGCCATGAAGACCTTGTCGTGGCGGGCGTCGCCCACCGCGACGAAGTCGGGCAGGTGCCCGTAGCGGCGGAAACCCAACTGCTCGTAGAGCGTGATCGCGCCGTGGTTGTCGCCGCGGACGTCGAGGGTGAGCGTCTCGACGCCGGCCGCGGCGGCCTGCGCCACCAGGGCGGTCACCAGCCGCCGTCCGAGGCCCTGGCCGCGGTGCGCCGCGCTCACGACGACCCGCTCGAGGTCGGCCTGCGGGGCGTGCGTCGGGCGCGCGTACCGGCGCCAGTAGCCGAACCCGACCACCTGCCCCTCGACGACCTCGACCGCGACGCCGGCGGCCCCGCTCGTGAGCCCGGCGCGGACGTCGGCGAGCAGCTGCTCGACCTCGTCGGCCGGGGGCGGGTCGACCCAGCCCAGCGCGGCGCCCTCGGCCACGGCCTGCCGCAGCAGGGCGACGACCTCGGCCCGCACGGCCGCCGGGGCCAGCGGGTCGCCCTCGGTCACGCCGCCGGTCACGTCGCCCGCCAGCGTCCGACGAGCCGGACGACGAGCCGCCAGCCGAGCAGCATGGCCGCCAGCACGACCGTGGCCACCACGACGAACGAGGGCGCCGTGCCCTCGTCGACCAGCCGACGTCCGACCATCCCGACCACCACGGCCAGCACCCACACCGCGAGCCCCGTGGGCCGGACGGCGCTCGGGCGCTCCCACGCCCGCGTCGCGCACCAGCCGGCCAGCACGCCGACCAGGAAGGGCGCCGCGGTGGCCAGGGCGCCCGCGGCGGTCACGCCCTCCTCGTGGCTGCGACGCCCGACGGCGGCGAACGCCAGCACGGCGACGACGTCCAGCGCGAGCCAGGCCGCCCGGCGGTCGGGGCGGCCCCAGGTCACCGCAGCACCTCGCGCAACCAGGCGCAGATCTCGCCGAGCGGGCGGTCACCGCTCGCCGCCGCCCCGGGGAAGGACAAGAAGCCGTGCGGGACGTCGCGGTACCGGGTGCGCCGCACGGCCACCCCGGCGGCGAGCAGGGCGTCGGCGTAGGCCTCGCCCTCGTCGCGCAGCGGGTCGTGGTCGGCCGTCAGCACCAGGGCCGGCGGCAGGCCCCGCAGGTCGGCGGCGTGCAGCGGCGACAGCACGGGGTCACGGCGGTCACCGCTCGGGTGGTAGAGCGCCAGGAAGTCCTCGATCTTCTGCCGCGTGAGCACCGGCGCGTGGGCCAGCTCGTCGATCGACGCCGAGGACATGGTTCCGTCGACGCCGGGGTAGACCAGCACCTGCGCGGCCAGCGCAGGGCCGCCGGCGTCCCGCGCCAGCTGGGCGACGACGGCCGACAGGTTGCCGCCCGCGCTGTCGCCCATGACCACGACGCGGTCGGGGTCGACGTCCAGCTCGCCGGCGTGCTCGGCCACCCACGTGGTGACGTCGAAGCAGTCCTCGACCGCGGCGGGGAAGACGTGCTCGGGCGCGAGCCGGTAGTCGACCGACACCACGAGCGCACCGAGCCGCGAGGCGACCTGGCCGCAGACCGCGTCGTAGCCGCGCAGCCCGCCCTGCACCCAGCCGCCGCCGTGCAGGAAGACGACGAGCGGCGCCGGGCGCGGCCGGGGGGACGGCGCGTACCAGCGCACGCGCACCGACCCGCCCCGGGTGGGCACGACGTCGTCGCGGCGGCGCACGTCGCGCGGCACCCTCCCGAAGACGAGCGAGAACGGCCAGAAGTGCACCGGCTCGAGCCGTCGGGTGCGGCGGATCTGGGCCAGGGAACGCTCGGTGAGCCGGCCGCCGCCCCGGGTGCCGTCGACCAGGGCGCAGAAGACCCGGGTGCGCAGCGGCAGGCTCGTGGTCACCGGGCGACCCTAGCCCGGCGGACGGGTCAGGCGCCGAGCGCCGTCCACCCCTTGACGTCGTGCACCGCGATGCCGGCGTAGCTGGCGTACGTGGCCGCTGCCGCGACGTCGACGGCGTCGAGGGCGGCGGTGAGCGCGACCAGACCCTTGCCGGCGAACGTGCAGTAGGAGCAGTCGGCGAGCGGGTTGGTCTCGGTGGCCAGGTGCACCGGCACGACCCGGCCGGTGCGGCGCTGCACGTCGTCCGCCCGCTGCAGGACGTCGGCCCCGACCTGCAGCACGCCCGCCGCGGTGTCGCGGTAGCTCATCACGGTGACGGCGTCGACGCGGGCGAGGACGTCGTCGGCCAGCGTCCCGCTGCCGCTGGCCGCCGGGATGGTGCCGAACCAGAAGGGCACGTCGGCCTCGAGCGGGCGCGTGTCGGCCTGCTGCAGCCGCGAGAGCAGGTCGACGTACTTCGCCACCAACGTCTTACGCTGCTTGGCGTTCGACCAGCCAGGCAGCGCGTACGGCTCGACGTCGACGTGGGTCGCGGCGAACAGGCCGGTCGCCGTGGCCGCGGCCTGCCAGGCCAGCGCGTCCTGGGGCCGGTTGGTCCAGCGCGGGTCGCCGCCGAGCGCGACCAGGCGCACGCCGGCCGGCTCGGCCAGACGGGCGAGGGCCTGCAGGCGGGGCAGGTCACCGTCCGTCATGACGGTGGGGCGGACGTGGACGTAGAGCTCGCGCAGGCCCTGCCGCCGGGCGAGGTCGACCAGGTCGGCCGGGTCCTCCTGGAACCACGCCCAGGCCGCTCGCGACACCGGCGCGTGCTGCAGGGGGCTCGCCGCGACGGCGCCGCTCTTCGCGCGCCGTTTGGCAGCGGCGTGCGCGGGGACGGCGGTGGTCATGCTCCATGCCACCACGGCGGTGAGCAGGACGGCGAGCGGTCGGCGCAGGGCGGTGAGGTGCATGCCCAGGACGTCGACCCGCCGGGGGCACCGGTGCAGACGACGGTCGGGTGGTGACGGACCGTAGGCTCGGTCGGGTGAGCGTGCGACGAGTGATGGGCATCGAGACCGAGTACGGCATCTCGCAGCCGGGGGCCCCCGAGGCCAACCCGATGCTGATGTCGGGGCAGGTCGTCAACGCCTACGCCCAGCCGCTGGGCCCCCGGGCCGGTCGTGCCCGGTGGGACTACGAGGACGAGGCGCCGCTGCGGGACGCCCGCGGGTTCGAGATGAGCCGCGCGCTGGCCGACGCCTCGCAGCTCACCGACGAGGACGACCCGACGCTCGCCAACGTGATCCTCACCAACGGCGCCCGGCTGTACGTCGACCACGCCCACCCCGAGTACAGCTCGCCCGAGGTGACCAGCCCGCGCGCCGCCGTCCGGTGGGACAAGGCCGGGGAGCGGATCATGGACGCGGCGGTGCGCACCGTTGCGGCCACGCCCGGGCTGCCGCCGATCAACCTGTACAAGAACAACACCGACGGCAAGGGCGCGTCGTACGGCACTCACGAGAACTACCTGATGGACCGCGCGACACCGTTCGCCGACATCGTGCGGCACCTGGTGCCGTTCTTCGTGTCGCGCCAGGTGGTCTGCGGCGCCGGCCGCGTCGGCATCGGCACCGAGAGCGAGGTGGCCGGCTACCAGGTCAGCCAGCGCGCGGACTTCTTCGAGGTCGAGGTGGGCCTGGAGACGACGCTGAAGCGGCCGATCGTCAACACCCGCGACGAGCCGCACGCCACGGCCGACAAGTACCGGCGGCTGCACGTGATCATCGGCGACGCCAACCTGTGCGAGGTCGCGACCCTGCTCAAGACGGGCACCACGTCGCTGGTGCTCGCGATGGTCGAGGCCAAGGCCTTCACGCGCGACCTCACGGTGGAGCGTCCCGTCGCCGCGCTGAGAGCGGTGTCGCACGACCCCTCCCTGCGCACCCTGGTGACCTTGCGCGACGGCACCAAGCTGACCGCCGTCCAGCTGCAGTGGGCCTACCTCGAGCAGGCCCGGGCGTTCGTCGAGCAGACGTACGGCCGCGACGTGGACGACGACACCGTCGAGGTGCTGGACCGCTGGGAGAACGTGCTGACCCGGCTCGAGCGCGACGCGATGGAGTGCGCGCGCGAGCTGGACTGGGTCGCCAAGCTCGCGCTGCTGCAGGGCTTCCGCGACCGCGAGGGACTCGACTGGGACCACCCGCGGCTCGGGCTGATCGACGTCCAGTACACCGACGTCCGGCCCGAGAAGGGGCTGTACCACCGGCTGGCCGCGCGCGGCCGGGTCGAGCTGCTGGTCGACGAGGCCGACGCGGCGGCGGCGGTCGAGGACCCGCCGGAGGACACCCGCGCCTACTTCCGCGGCCGCTGCCTGGCCAAGTTCGGCAAGGACGTCGCGGCCGCCAGCTGGGACTCGGTGATCTTCGACGTCCCGGGACGCGACTCGCTGCAGCGGGTGCCGATGCTCGAGCCGGGGCGCGGCGGCCGTGACGCGGTGGGGGCGCTCATCGACCAGAGCGAGACGGCCGAGGAGCTGATGGCGGCGCTGGCAGCGCGCTGACCTCGGCCGCCACCGGCGTCACGGCGACGGCCAGCAGCGGGAACGCCGCGACGGCGGCGAACCCGACGGCGTAGCCGCGCGCCCCGACCAGCGCCCCCAGCAGGGGAGGGGCGGCCGAGGCGACGACGTTCTGCGCGGTGTTGTGCAGGCCGAGCGCTCGTCCGGCCCAGGCGCTGCCGGCGAGCTCGGCGGTCGCGGTGAAGGCCAGCCCGTTGTCGGCCACCGTCACGACCGAGCCGACGGCGATCGCGGCCACGGCGAGCCAGCCCGCGGCGGCGTCGCCGAGTGCCAGCACGAGCATCACGGTGGCGCTGGCCACGGCGAGCTGGCGCATCGGTCGAAGCCGGCTGCCGACGGCGTCCGACCAGACGCCGGTGCCGATGCGGCCGGCCGCGCCGCAGACCTGCAGCACCGCGACGAAGGCCCCGGCGGTGCCGGCGTCCCAGCCCTGGCGCCGCACGAGGTACTCGACCCCGAAGGCCGCGATCGCGAACTGCGGCAGCACCAGCAGCGAGCCGGCGGCGTGCACCCGCCAGAGGACGGGCGTCCGGTACGGCGACGGGCTGTGCCCGGTGCGGAGGTCGGCCGGGCGCGGCGGGTCGGGTGCGAGCCCGACCACCAGGCCGGCCGCGGCCAGGCACAGGACGGCGGGCAGCAGCAGGGCGCGCACGACGCCGACCTCGACGGCGAGGGTGGGCATCGTCGCGGCGGCGACGGCCACGCCCAAGGGCTGCGCGGTCTGGCGGACCCCCATCGCCAGCCCGCGCTGCTCGCGGGGGAACCAGCCCATGACGAGCCGGCCGCTCGCCGCGTTGACGCTGGCGCCGCCGACGCCGGCCACCGCGAGGACGGCGGCCAGCGGGCCGAGTCCCGGGTCGGCGAGGACCCCGACCGTGGTGACCGCTCCCGCCAGTGCCAAGCCCGACGTCATGACGACGCGCTCGCCGTGGCGGTCGGCGAGGGCGCCCCACGCCACGAGGGCGACGAGCAGCCCGGCCACCGGGGCCGACACCAGCGCACCGGCGCGGGCGAGGGACAGACCGTACTGGTCGCGCAGCGCCGGGACGAGGAACGGCACGCCGTAGACGAGCGAGCTGGCCGCGGTCTGGGCCAGCACGCCGACGGCGAGCACCCGCCAACGCGTGCGGCTCGTCGTCACGGCGTCTCGCTCCTCAGGACCGGCATCTCGTCACCTGGACGTTACGCCGTCGGGCGGTCGGCGGTGGGCGCCGGTCGCCGGCTGAGACGCGCGTCACCGGTCGCCTGTCGGGCGCCGCGACTAGGCTGGTGCCACAACCCCTCGAGGAGGTCGGCATGCCCGGTCAGGAGCAGCAGCGTCCGCAGCGTCGCGAGGACGAGCCGGACGACGCGCCCGCACCCGTGCCCACCGGGGCCGCCACCAAGGAGGGCCTGGACGACGACATCGACTCGGTGCTGGACGAGATCGACGACGTCCTCGAGTCCAACGCCGAGGACTTCGTGCGCAGCTTCGTACAGAAGGGGGGCCAATGAATGGCCCCGGGCGGGCAGCCGACGTCTGACGAGAACAAGGTCTGCCCCCGTTGCGGACTGTCCCGACCTCTCTCGGCCTTCGGGTCCAACCGGTCCCGACCAGACGGGCTCGCCCAGTACTGCCGGACGTGCTTCCGCGAGATCGGCATGGAGAGCTATCGACGACGGCGGGCGGCGCGCGGGCTGCCGGTGCGGGAGCGGCGTACCGGGCCGCCGGGCACCGCGTGGTGCCCGGACTGCGAGGCGTTCCGGGACGTTGCCGACTTCCCGCGCAACCGGTCGACGTCGTCGGGGTACGCGGCCTACTGCAAGCCGCACCAGTACGAACGCACGCGTCAGTCCCGAGACCGGGCGGGCGGCAGCCGCGGCTACCACCTCAAGCGGCGGTACGGGTTGACCGCCGAGGACGTCGAGTCCATGCGCGCCGAGCAGCGCGGGCTGTGCGCCATCTGCCGGCGCGTGCTCGGGCCCGGCGCGCACGTCGACCACGACCACCGCACCGGTGCCGTGCGCGGCCTGCTGTGCTTCACCTGCAACGTCGGGCTCGGGAACTTCAAGGACGACCCCGGCCGGCTCGAGCAGGCCGCCCGGTACCTGCGCGAGGTCCGGTTGCCAGAGCTGGTGTTCGAGGTCTCGCCCGAGGCCTGGCAGCGCCCGTTCTGCCAGGTAGGGTCGCGACCGTGAGCCCCGCCCTGGACGATCCCTCCGGACGGCTGCCCCGCGCGTTCCTCGCGTCCGGGTCGTCGTCCTTCGCCGACTTCCTGCAGGCCCAGGCGCCCGCACTGCTGCCGGGCGGCCGAGCGCTGCCCCCGGGCACCGTCCCCGACGCCCCCCACGGCACCACGATCGTCACTGTCGAGTTCGAGGGCGGCGTCGTCATGGGCGGCGACCGCCGGGCGACGATGGGCAGCATGATCGCCAACCGCGAGATCGAGAAGGTCTTCGCCGCCGACGAGTACTCCTGCGTCGGCATCGCGGGCAGCGCGGGGCTGGCGATCGAGCTGGTCAAGCTCTTCCAGGTCGAGCTCGAGCACTACGAGAAGATCGAGGGCACGCTGCTGTCCCTGGAGGGCAAGGCCAACCGGCTGGCCACCATGCTGCGCGGCAACCTCGGGCTGGCCATCCAGGGGCTCGCGGTCGTCCCGCTGTTCGCCGGGTACGACGTCGACGACGCCGTGGGCCGCATCTACAGCTACGACGTCACCGGGGGCTGCTACCTCGAGCACCACCACCACTCGGTGGGCTCGGGATCGCTGTTCGCGCGCGGCGCCCTGAAGAAGCTGTGGCGACCCGGCCTCGACGCCGACCAGGCGGTCTCGATGGCCGTCGAGGCGCTGTTCGACGCCGCCGACGACGACTCCGCCACCGGCGGGCCCGACCTCAACCGCCGCATCTGGCCCGTCGTCGGCGTGGTCGACTCCGAGGGCTACCGCCGAATCGACGACGACACGCTGGCCGCCGTCGTGGCCGCGGTCGTCGAGAGCCGACGGGGCGACCCGGGCGGCGCGCTGCGCCGCTCGTCCGGCGACACCGCGGGGGAGGGGAGCCAGTCGTGAGCATGCCGTTCTACGTCTCGCCCGAGCAGCTGATGAAGGACCGCGCCGACTACGCGCGCAAGGGCATCGCGCGCGGCCGCTCGGCCGTGGTGCTCGGCTACGAGGGCGGCATCGCCTTCGTCGCCGAGAACACCTCGCGCGCCCTGCACAAGGTCAGCGAGATCTACGACCGCGTCGCCTTCGCCGCCGTCGGGAAGTACAACGAGTTCGAGAACCTGCGCGTGGCCGGCGTCCGGTACGCCGACCTGCGCGGCTACTCCTACGACCGCAGCGACGTCACCGCGCGCGGCCTGGCCAACGCCTACGCCCAGACGCTCGGCACGGTGTTCACCCAGGAGTCCAAGCCCTACGAGGTCGAGATCGTCGTCGCCGAGGTCGGCCGCGTGCCCGACGACGACCAGATCTACCGGATCACCTACGACGGGTCGGTGGCCGACGAACGGGGATTCGTCGCGATGGGCGGCCAGCCCGAGGCCATCACCACGGCGCTCGAGGAGCGCTGGCGGCCCGACCTCTCTCTCGGCGAGGCGCTCGGACTGGCCGTCGAGCTGCTCGGCCAGGACCCGGCCGGCGGCGACGCGCGCACCCTCGGCCCAGACCTGCTGGAGGTCGCGGTGCTCGACCGGCACCGCGAGCGGCGGCTGTTCCGGCGGCTGTCGGGCACGCTGCTCGAGCGGCTGCTGAGCCCCAGCGACCCGACCAGCGACGTGCCGCACGAGGACGACCGCCGGCCCGGCAGCCACGAGCTGCTCACCGGCGACACCCCGGGCACCGACACCCCCGGCCCGGCCGAGCCGCAGGACTAGGCGGCGTCGAGCAGCGCCTGCTCCTCCGCGGGCGACAGGCCGGCCGAGCGCGGTGACCGGTCGAGCCCGAGCTCGCGCTCCCAGCGCAGCGCGTCACCGACCAGGTCGGCGAGCGGCCGGCTGGTCAGTCCTGCGGCGTGCGCCTCTGACGCGTCGCGCGCGCTGAACCCGCGCCAGCCGGGGTCGACGATCCACAGCGGCAGCGAGCGCGGCCCCATGTACTCCTCGACGCCCTGCTCGAGCAGCCACGACGACGGCACCAGCTCGACCGGCCCGTCGTACCCCGACGCCACCCGGCTGGCCTCGAGCACCTGCGAGAGCGGACGCCGGTCCCCGGCCGCGTTGAACGTGCCGACCAGCCCGTCGGACCCGCCCTGCACCAGCCACCGGGCGAGGTCCTGGACGTCGACGGTCTGGGTCGGCAGGTCCGGCTCGTCCGGCACGAGCACCGCGCGCGAGCCCGCCCACGCGGGGTGCCCCTCGGCCGCGGCGGCGAACCGGGCCGCCCAGTAGCCGAACCGGTCGCTGGGGTCGCCGTACCCGGCGATCAGGCCCGAGCGGGCCACGAGCAGACGGTCGGCGACGACGTCCTGGCAGGCCAGCTCGCAGGCCACCTTGGCCTCGCCGTACTGCTCGCGCCCGGCCTCGTCGCCCTCGTGCGCCGGCAGCAGCGGCGCGCTCTCGTCGGCCTCGGGCGTGGAGTGGTCGGCGTACACCGAGCAGGACGAGACGTAGGTCCAGTGCGCCGCCCGTTCGCCCAGGGCCGCCAGCGCCGAGCGCACGTACCCGGGCTGCCACGACACGTCGACGACGGCGTCCCAGTCGCGCTCGCGGACCGCGTCGTAGGCCCCGGGGGCGCCGCGGTCGGCGGTCACCAGCTCGACGCCGTCGGCCGGCGCGCCCGACGTCCCGCGCGCCAGGCACGTCACCTCGACCCCTCGCGCCAGGGCCTGCCGCGCCACCTCACGACCGAGCCACGCCGTCCCGCCGAGCACCAGGAGGTTCGTCATGGCGGTCAGCAGACCAGTCGTCGTCCGGGCCTGTCACGCGTGGTTCGCCCGCAGCGCAACGGTTCAGCCGTCGGCGGACGCCGGCCGACTCCCACGTCGGCGCCGCGTCCCGGCGCCCGCCCCCGGGCCGACGTAGGGTGGTGGCAGCACCTCGAGCAGGCAGGAGCGTCATGGACCGTCGGATCTTCGGGATCGAGAACGAGTACGGCGTCACGTGCTCGTTCGAGGGCCAGCGCCGGTTGAGCCCCGACGAGGTGGCCCGCTACCTGTTCCGCCGCGTCGTGTCGTGGGGCCGGTCCAGCAACGTCTTCCTGCGCAACGGCGCCCGCCTCTACCTGGACGTCGGCTCGCACCCCGAGTACGCGACGCCCGAGTGCGACGACCTGCGCCAGGCCGTGGTGCACGACAAGGCGGGCGAGCGGATCCTCGAGGGCCTGGTCGCCGACGCCCAGCACCGGCTGCACGACGAGGGGATCTCGGGCGAGGTCTACCTGTTCAAGAACAACACCGACTCGGCGGGCAACTCCTACGGCTGCCACGAGAACTTCCTGGTCTCGCGGCACGGCGACTTCCAGCGGCTCTCCGACGTCCTGATCCCGTTCCTGGTGACCCGGCAGATCATCTGCGGCGCCGGCAAGGTGCTGCAGACGCCGCGCGGGGCGGTCTACTGCGTCAGCCAGCGCGCCGACCACATCTGGGAGGGCGTCTCGAGCGCCACCACCCGCTCGCGCCCGATCATCAACACGCGGGACGAGCCGCACGCGGACGCCGAGCACCACCGCCGCCTGCACGTGATCGTCGGCGACTCCAACATGAGCGAGACCACGACCCTGCTCAAGCTCGGCTCCGCCGACGTCGTGCTGCAGATGATCGAGGCCGGCGTGGTCATGCGCGACCTCACCCTCGAGAACCCGATCCGCGCCATCCGCGAGATCAGCCACGACATGACCGGACGACGCAAGGTGCGGCTGGCCAACGGGCGCGAGCTGTCGGCGCTCGAGATCCAGACCGAGTACCTCGACCGGGCGCAGGACTTCGTCGACCGCCGCGGTGCCACGACGCCGGCGCACAAGACCGTGCTCGACCTGTGGCGGCGCACCCTCACGGCGGTCGACACCGGAGACCTGTCGCTCGTCGACCGCGAGATCGACTGGGTGATCAAGCACCGGCTGATCGAGCGGTACCGCGCCAAGCACGGCCTCGAGCTCTCGCACCCGCGGGTGGCGCAGCTCGACCTCGCCTACCACGACATCCACCGCCGCCGCGGGCTGTACTACCTGCTCGAGCGGGCCGGCCAGGTCGACCGGGTGGCCGGTGACGTCGAGATCTTCGAGGCCAAGTCGGTGCCGCCGCAGACCACCAGGGCCAAGCTGCGCGGCGACTTCGTGCGGCGGGCCCAGGAGCAGCGCCGCGACTTCACGGTCGACTGGGTGCACCTCAAGCTCAACGACCAGGCCCAGCGCACGGTGCTGTGCAAGGACCCCTTCGCCAGCGTCGACGAGCGGGTCGAGCGGCTCATCGCCAGCATGTGAGCGACCCCGCGGGGTCGGGGGCGTCCAGGAACGCGGGTTAGGGTGACCCGTCCCCACCTCGACCCGAAGGACGTCTGAAGTGCGTGCAGTCCTGCCCCGTCTCGCGGCCGCCCTCGTGCTGCCGGTCCTGCTGGTCGCCGGGTGCGCCAGCGCCGACCCGAAGCCGAGCTCGTCGACGTCCAAGGTCGACGGCGCCCCCGCCGCGCTGAAGTCGGTGAAGGTCACCGGCGACGCGGGCAAGAAGCCCACCGTCACGCTGGGCCAGACCCCGACCGTCCTCGCCCGCACGGGCACGGTCGTCGTCAAGGCCGGCGACGGCGCCACGATCACCCAGGGCCAGCGGGTCGCGGTCGACTACGTGCTCGTCAACGCCAAGGACGGCAAGGAGGCCGACACCTCCTACGGCCGCCAGCCGGCGAACTTCCTGGCCGACCCGACCAAGCTGATGCCCGGCCTGGCCAACAGCCTCATCGGCCAGAAGATCGGCAGCCGCGTGCTGGCCGGCGTCGCCCCGCGCGACGGCTTCGGCGAGCAGGGCAACACCGAGCTCGGCTTCGGCAAGGACGACGCGCTGATCTTCGTCCTCGACATCAAGTCGGCGTCGACCCCGCTGAAGAAGGCGACCGGCGACGCCGTGGCTCCCAAGGCCGGCCTGCCCACCGTCAAGGACAACGGCGACGCCGCCCCCACCATCACGGTGCCGAAGACCGCCGCGCCGAAGACGACCGTCGTTCAGCCGCTCATCAAGGGCAAGGGCGCCGCGGTCAAGGCCGGCCAGACCATCTCGGCCGCGTACGTCGGCGAGATCTACGCCACCGGCAAGGTCTTCGACTCCTCGTACCAGACCGGTGCGCTGCTCGAGCGCCCCGTCGGCGCCGGCCAGCTGATCAAGGGCTTCGACAAGGGCCTGGTCGGCCAGACCGTCGGCAGCCGCGTGCTGCTCGTCGTCCCGCCGGCCGACGGCTACGGCAAGGCCGGCAACAGCCAGGCCGGCATCAAGGGCACCGACACGCTCGTCTTCGTCGTCGACATCCTCGACGCCTACTGACCGACGGGCTCGCACCACCACGCACCCCGACCACCCTCCCAGGAGGCCCGCATGGCGTTCGACCGCAGCAAGCCCGAGATCGACTTCCCCGGTGACACCCCGCCCGCCGAGCTGGTGGTCGAGGACCAGATCGAGGGCGACGGCGCCGAGGCCACCGCGGGCAGCACGGTGCTCGCGCACTACGTCGGCGTCGCGCACTCGACCGGCGAGGAGTTCGACGCCTCCTGGAACCGCGGCGAGCCGCTGCGCTTCCGGCTCGGCGTCGGCCAGGTCATCCAGGGCTGGGACCAGGGCCTGCAGGGCATGAAGGTCGGCGGACGGCGCAAGATCGTCATCCCGCCGCACCTGGGCTACGGCGACCGTGGCGCCGGCGGTGCCATCAAGGGCGGCGAGACGCTGATCTTCGTCGTCGACCTGGTCGACGTCAGCTGACGAGCAGGCGGCCGGCGTGCACGCCGGCCGCCGCGGCGGCGACGAAGGCCGCCTCGTCCTCGGCCAGGCCGCGACCCATCGTGCTCAGCCGCACCGGGCAGCCGCGCAGCGCGTCGACGAGGCCGTCGACGGACACCTCCACCAGCCGGTGGCGCCCGGCCGGCTCGGTGATCGTCCCCGCCTGCTCGCGCACGCGGGCGCCCAGGTCGCCGTCCAGCAGCGGCATGACGACGTCCGCGGGCGAGAGCGCCACGCGTCCGTAGGCGGTCAGGCTGTGGTGCGAGACGCCGAGGTGCCGCTCGCGCGGGTCGGCCTGCGAGACCCGCAAGCTGGCGACGGCGCGCCCGCCGAGCACCGCCGCGGCGTTGACGGCCTCGCCCGCGCTGACGCCCGAGAAGCCCCACCGGGTGCCCGTGCCGAGGTTCCCCGGTCCTTGCGCGACGACCACGACGTCCGCCCCGAGCACCAGCCGCGCGGCGAGCAGCCCGGTGTGGACGGTGACGGCCTCGAGGTCGCCGCCGAACGCCTGGCCGACCGTGACGCACCCCGCGAGCCAGCCCGCCGTCCGCAGCTCGTCGACGGTGCGAGAGAACCACGCGGGCAGCGCCCCGCCGTCCGTCATGACGTACGCGACCCGTGCGTCCGGCCGCACCGTGCGCACGCCGGCCACGACGGCGGGCAGCGCGGAGTGCAGGTCGGCCACGACGACCGGCGTCCCCGCCAGGTCGTCGGCCTCGCGCAGCAGCTCGTGGTGCGGCGACCCCTGCTCGTCGACGCCGAGCACCATGGCCTGCAGCGGGGTGTACCGCGCCTTCACCAGGTGCCCGTCGCCCGGCTGCGGCGCGGGCAGCCGGTCCGGGAGGGCGGCCACGAGCGCGAAGCCACCCGTGCCGAGCCCCCGCTCGAGCGCGCCGGTGGTGAGCAGCACCCGGTCGCCCGCCGCCGGCTCGCCCACCAGGGCGGGGAAGGCCAGTGCGCGCACCGGCGTTGCGCCCTCGACGAGCACCTGCAGCTCGACCGTGCCGGACCAGCGGCGCACCACCTCGGCGACGGTCCCGGAGCGCCACGCGACCCGGGCCGAGGTGCCGCCGGCGGCGGGTCGGTCGATCGGCTGCTCGGTCGGCGCGTCGCTCACGTGCCGAGGGTAGCCAGGCGGACGACGTCCGGTAGGTTCCGCACCGGGGAGGAGAGGTCATGTCCAGCGCGAAGACCGAGCGGCTGCTCAACCTGGTGATCTGCCTGCTGAGCACCCGCCGTCCGCTCACGAAGGCCCAGATCCGCCAGGCCGTGCCGCAGTACGCCGAGAACACCTCGACCGAGGCCTTCGAGCGGATGTTCGAGCGCGACAAGGACGAGCTGCGCGAGCTCGGGATCCCGCTGGTCACCAGCAACGAGGACGCGCTGTTCGAGGACGAGGTCGGCTACCGCGTCGACCGCGACGCCTACGCCCTGCCGCAGGTGGTCTTCGAGCCGGACGAGCTGGCGGTGCTCGGCCTGGCCTCACGGGTGTGGCAGCAGGCCAGCCTGGCCGGCCCCGCCACCCGCGCTCTGACCAAGCTCACCGCCCTCGGCGCCCCGCAGGACGACGGCTCGCTGATCGGCCTCGAACCGCGGATCCGCACCGCCGAGCCGGCGTTCGACCCGCTGTGGGCCGCCGTGCGCGACCGCGTGCCCGTGCAGTTCACCTACCGCACGGCCGGCACCGGCGAGGTCGCCGTCCGGCACGTCGAGCCCTGGGGCGTCACCAGCCGCAAGGGCCGCTGGTACCTCACCGGCCACGACCGCGACCGCGGGGCCGCACGCGTCTACCGGCTCTCGCGCGTCGAGGGCGACGTCGTGCGGATCGGCCGGCCGGGGGAGTACGAGGTGCCCGCCGACCACGTCCCGCGCGTCATGGTGGGTGAGAGCGTGCCCGACCGGCCGGCCGAGGTCGCGACGTTGCGCGCCCGCACCGGCGCGGCGCACTCGCTGCGCCGCCGGGCGACGGCCGTGAGGCCGGACGGCGAGGGCTGGGACCTGCTGGACGTCGAGTTCGGGGACGTCGAGGTGCTGGCCGAGGAGCTGGTCGGCCTGGGCGCCGCCGTGGTCGCGCGGTCGCCGCACGGGCTGCGCGAGAGCGTGGTGCGCCGGCTGACCGCGGTCGCCGACGATGCGGTGGTGGTCCGGTGAGCGAGAGCGCGACCGAGCGGCTGTCGCGGCTGCTCGCCATGGTGCCGTGGCTGCTGTCGCACCAGGGCGTGCCGCTGGCCGACGCCGCCACCGAGTTCGGCGTCGACGAGCGCCAGCTGGTCAAGGACCTCGAGCTGCTCTTCGTCTGCGGGCTTCCCGGGCACCTGCCCGACGACCTGATCGAGGCCGACTGGGAGGACGGGTTCGTCTACGTCGGCAACGCCGACGCGATCTCGCGCCCGCTGCGGCTGGGCGTCGACGAGGCGCTGGCGCTGATCGTCGGGCTGCGCACGCTCCTCGACGTCCCGGGACTGGGCGACCGCGACGCCGTCAGCCGCGCGCTGGCCAAGCTCGAGGCGGCGTCCGGCACGGCGGGGGAGCCGGCCGGGTCGGTGCAGGTCTCGCTGGGCCGGATCTTCGACCCGGCCGTGCTCGAGACCGTCGAGGACGCGCTGCGCCGCCGGCGCCGGCTGCACCTGTCCTACCTCGTGCCGCACCGCGACGAGACCACCGAGCGGGACGTCGACTCGATGCGCGTGCTGCACGTCGACGGCCTCTGGTACCTCGAGGGCTGGTGCCACCGCGCCGAGGGCGTTCGCCTGTTCCGGCTCGACCGGGTCGTCGGCGCCACGGTGCTCGACGTCGACGGCACCCCGCCGGCGACCGCGCAGGGCCGCGACCTCGGCGGCGAGCTGTTCGAGCCCGGGCCCGACGACCACGTCGTCACGCTCGACCTGCGCCCCGCCGCCCGCTGGGTCGTCGACTACTACCCGGTCGAGGACGTCGTCGAGGACGGCACCGGCGGGCTGCGGGTCACGGTGCGCACGGGCGACCTCGCCTGGCTGCGCCAGCTCGTGCTGCGCCTGGGCGGCACCGGCCGCGTCGTCGACCCGCCCGGCCTGGCGGACGACGTCCGGGCGGCCGCGCGCGAGGCCCTCGCGGGGTACGCCGCAGACGGCGGTTAAGTTCGCGCCGGTCGCTGCCGATCCAGGTGGGGAAGGCATCGCAGGGAACGCATCCAGCCCCTGCGGCGCACCGGTCCGAGGCCTCGCGAGAGGGCTCGATCCCCGTCGAAGGAGGCGGTGAACCATGGCGACGATCAAGGCGTCCTGCCCGTGCTGCGGGGACGTGGAGCTCACCGCGGCCCAGGTCCGGCTCGTGGTGTGCACCGTGGCCGACTGGTCCTACTACTCCTTCACGTGCGACCAGTGCAGCGACGAGGTCCGCAAGCCCGCGGGTGCCGAGGTCGTCAGCCTGCTGCGCACCGGCGGCGTCAAGGTCGAGCGCTGGACCGTCCCGGCCGAGGCCCTCGAGGAGCACGACGGCCCGGCCATCGCCTACGACGACGTCCTGGACTTCGCGCTCTGGCTCGAGCAGGCCGAGAACCCGGTGGCCGCGCTCACCGCGCTGCGCCCCGGCGTCCGCACCCGCGCCTGACCCGCCCGACCTCTCGACCCGCCCCGCCGCGCTGCACCCCGTAGGGTGCGACCTGTGTGGTGGTGGATCCTCGTCTGGGCGCTCCTGCTCGTGGGAGCAGCGATGGCGCTCGCCCTCGTCGGCTGGCACGTGGTCAAGAAGGGCATCGCCCTCGGCCGCCAGCTCGGCACGAGCGCCGAGCAGGTCTCCCGGCTGCTCGAGCCGATCCAGGCCCCGTACCGCCCGGCCGCGTCCGTGCTGTCCGACCCCTCGACGCTGCCCGACACCGCTGGGCCGTCCCGGTCGCGTCCCGGCGCGGGCGTCGGACGACGGCGCCGGTGACGCGTAGACTGGCGGGCAACCGCTACCCGGAGGGCACACCAGCATGAGGAACCTGTTCGAGCACCCGCTGTTCATCGTCATCCTGCTCGTGCTCGTGGCCGTCCTCTTCGGCGGCAAGCGCCTGCCCGAGGCAGCGCGCGGGCTGGGCCGCTCGATGCGCATCTTCAAGTCCGAGATCAAGCAGATGCAGGACGACGACGACACCTCCGAGCGCGCCTCCACCGAGCGCCCGGCGCCGGTCGAGGGCCGGGTCGTCGACCAGCCCAAGGACGTCCCCGGTCCGGCCGCGGCCTCGGAGCAGCGCGACACGCGCGCCTAGCAGCGCCCCTCGATGAGCACCGGCGACCTCCCCGCCGCCGCACCGACCGAGCGTCGCGGACGACGCGACCCCGAGGGACGCATGTCCCTGCGAGAGCACCTGGTCGAGCTGCGCCGCCGCGTCGTGCGCAGCGCGCTGGCCGTCGTGGTCGGCGGCGTCGTGGGCTGGTTCTTGTCCGAGCGGTTCTACGAGGCGCTGCTGAAGCCGATCACCGACAGCGCCGCGGCCAACGGCGTGCCGACGACGATCAACTACGCCGACCCGTTCTCGGCGTTCAACCAGCGGCTGCAGGTGGCCGTGATCATCGGCGTGGTGATCGCCTCGCCGGTGTGGCTGTACCAGTTCTGGGCGTTCATCACCCCGGGCCTGACCCGCAAGGAGCGGCGCTACTCGTTCGGCTTCGTCGGTGCCGCGCTGCCGCTCTTCCTCGGCGGCGGCACGCTGGCCTGGTTCGTCCTGCCCAAGGCGCTGGAGTTCCTCAACTCTTTCGTCCCCGAGGGCGGCTCGAACTTCATCACGGCGAACCTGTACTTCTCGTTCGTCACCCGCATCGTGCTGGCCTTCGGGATCGCCTTCGTCATCCCCGTCGTCCTGGTGGCGCTCAACATGGCCCACCTGCTCTCGGGCCGCACCATGCTGCGCCAGTGGCGGATCACGGTCTTCGTCTGCTTCCTGTTCGCCGCCGTCGCCACGCCGACGCCCGAGGTCACCTCGATGCTGCTGCTCGCGGGCTCGATGTGCCTGCTGTTCGCGATCGCCATCGGGATCTGCCTGCTGCTCGACCGCCGGCGCGCGCGCTCGAGCACCGAGCCCGACTACGCGGCCCTGGACGACGACCAGGCCAGCGAGCTGTGACCGCGAAGCGCTAGCGTCCACCCCCGTGAGCAGCACTCCAGGCACCGGCCCGCGCCGGGTCGCGATCGCCGTCAACCCCAGCGCCGGCAAGGGCCGCGCCGCCGCGCTCGGCGTCGCCACCGGCGAGCGGCTGGTGCAGGCCGGCTACGACGTCCTCGACGTGACCAGCGAGACGGCCCGCGAGGCCGCCGACCGCGCGACGTCCGCGGTCGCCAGCGGCATCGACGCGCTGGTCGTGGTCGGCGGCGACGGCATGGTCAACATCGGCGTCAACGCGTGCGCCGGCACGGGCACGCCGCTCGGCGTCGTGGCGGCCGGCACGGGCAACGACATCGCCGCCTCGCTCGGCCTGCCGGTGCGCGACATCCCGGCCGCCGTCGACGTCATCACCGCCGGCACCGTTCGACGCATCGACGCCGTCCGCCGCGTCGACTGGACCGGCGAGGGCCCGCAGTGGTTCGCGGGCGTCCTTTGCGGCGGGTTCGACGCCGTGGTCAACGAGCGGGCGAACGGCTGGGCCTGGCCGCGCGGCAAGATGCGCTACAACCTCGCGATCGCGCGCGAGCTGCCCGTCTTCAAGCCGCTGAAGTACGAGCTCGAGCTGGACGGCGAGTCCTGGGTCACCGAGGCGATGCTCGTCGCGCTGGGCAACGGCACGCGGTACGGCGGTGGCATGCACATCACGCCCGACGCGCGCTACGACGACGGGCTGCTCGACGTCCTGGTGGTCGGCCCGATGTCGGTGCCCCGGCTGCTCACCGTCTTCCCCAAGGTGTTCAGCGGGGCGCACATCACGCACCCGGCCGTGACGGTCAAGCGGGCTCGCCGGGTGCGGCTGCAGACCGACGACATCGTCGCCTACGCCGACGGCGAGCGGTTCGGCCCGCTGCCGCTCGAGGTCGAGGTCGTGCCGAGCAGCCTGAGCGTGCTCGTCCCCGCCGACGTAGCCTGAGCCCGTGCCCAGCCCCGCCGAGCAGTACGCGGCTGCCCGCCGCCGCCAGGCCGACGACCGCAGCGAGCTGGGCGGCTTCCGCGACCGGCTGGGGTTCCAGCTCGACGACTTCCAGGTGCGGGCGTGCCGGGCGCTCGAGGCCGGTCGCGGCGTGCTGGTGGCTGCTCCCACCGGCGCCGGCAAGACCGTCGTGGGCGAGTTCGCGGTGCACCTCGCCCTGGCCGCGGGACGCAAGGCCTTCTACACCACGCCGATCAAGGCGCTGTCGAACCAGAAGTACGCCGAGCTCGTCGCGGTGCACGGCAGCGACCGCGTCGGGCTGCTGACCGGCGACACCACGGTCAACGGCGAGGCGGACGTCGTCGTCATGACGACCGAGGTGCTGCGCAACATGCTCTACGCGCGCTCCTCGACGCTGGCCGGCCTCGGGTTCGTGGTCATGGACGAGGTGCACTACCTGGCCGACCGGTTCCGCGGGGCGGTGTGGGAGGAGGTCATCATCCACCTGCCGGACGACGTCCGGCTCGTGTCGCTGTCGGCCACCGTGAGCAACGCCGAGGAGTTCGGCGCCTGGCTCGACACCGTGCGGGGCGACACCGAGGTGGTCGTCGAGGAGCATCGCCCGGTGCCGCTGTACCAGCACGTCCTCGTCGGGCACCGGATGCACGACCTGTTCGTCGACGGCGGCGGCGGTGACAGCAAGGTCAACCCCGACCTGCTGCAGCTGGCGCGCGACGAGCAGCGCCGCGAGCGCAGCGACCCGCGCGGGCGCGGCGGGCGCGGCCGGTCGTCGTCCCGGCACGCCCCCCGCGGTCGCGGCCCGGCGCACGGCGTGCCCCGGCGGGCGGACGTCGTCGAGCAGCTCGACCGGGCCGGCCTGCTGCCGGCGATCACCTTCATCTTCAGCCGCGCCGGCTGCGACGCGGCCGTGCAGCAGTGCCTGGCGGCCGGCGTCCGGCTCACGACGCCCGAGGAGGGCGACCGGATCCGGGCGTTCGCCGAGGAGCACACGCGCGACATCGGCCCGGCCGACCTCGACGTCCTGGGCTACTGGGAGTGGCTGGACGGGCTGACCCGCGGGGTGGCGGCCCACCACGCGGGGCTGCTGCCGAGCTTCAAGGAGGTCGTCGAGCAGCTGTTCGCCGCCGGCCTGGTGCGCTGCGTGTTCGCCACCGAGACCCTGGCGCTGGGCATCAACATGCCGGCGCGCACCGTCGTCCTGGAGAAGCTGGTCAAGTGGAACGGCGAGACGCACGCCGACGTCACGCCGGGGGAGTTCACCCAGCTGACCGGCCGGGCCGGACGGCGCGGCATCGACGTCGAGGGGCACGCGGTCGTGCTGTGGCACCCGGGTCTCGACCCGCGCTCGGTGGCCGGCCTCGCCTCGACCCGCACCTACCCGCTGCGCTCGAGCTTCAGCCCGACGTACAACATGGCCGTCAACCTCGTCGCGCAGGTCGGCCGCGAGCGGGCGCGCGAGGTGCTCGAGACGTCGTTCGCGCAGTTCCAGGCCGACCGCGCCGTCGTGGGGCTGGCCAAGCAGGTGCGCACCCACGAGGAAGCCTTGGACGGCTACGCCGAGGCGATGACCTGCCACCTCGGCGAGTTCTCCGAGTACGCCGCGCTGCGCCGCGCCATCTCCGACCGCGAGGCCGAGCTGTCGCGCGCCCGGCAGAGCGGGCGCCGGGCCGAGACCGTGCAGAGCCTGGAGCGGGTGCGTATCGGCGACGTGCTGCGGGTGCCGGGCGGACGCCGCGCCGGCTACGTCGTGGTCGTGGAGCCCGACCGCGCGATCGGCCTCGACGGCCCCAAGCCGCACGTGCTCGGCGAGGACCGCCAGGTGCGCCGGCTCACCCTCGCCGACCTCACCGGCCCGGTCGACCACGTCACGAACGTCCGGCTGCCCAAGAACTTCAACGCGCGCAACCCGCAGTCGCGCCGCGACCTCGCCTCGACCCTGCGCCAGGCGGTCCCGCACGACCCGCCCGGACGTCGGCGCCGCGGGGGAGCGGGCGGCGACCCCGGCGACGACCAGCGGCTGGTCGAGCTGCGCCGGCAGATGCGCGCCCACCCCTGCCACGCGTGCCCCGAGCGCGAGGACCACGCCCGGTGGGGCGAGCGCTGGACCAGGCTGCGGCGCGAGACCGACGGGCTGGTGAAGCGGATCGACAGCCGCACCAGCTCGGTCGCCCGCACCTTCGACCGGGTGTGCGGCGTGCTGGCCGAGCTCGGCTACCTCGACGAGCGGTCGCGGGTCACCGCGGCGGGCGAGCGGCTGCGCCGGCTGTACTCCGAGCACGACCTGCTGGTGGCCGAGTGCTTGCGCTCGGGCGCGTGGCAGGGCCTGGACGGCGCCGGGCTGGCGGCCGTGCTCTCGGCGCTGGTGCACGAGACCCGGCGAGACGACGGCGGGCTCGCGCACCTGCCGGGCGGACCGGTCGGCCGCGCGCTCGACGCGACGGCGCGCGAGTGGGCGCGGCTCGAGGCGGTCGAGCGCGACCACCGGCTGGCGACCCTGCGCGAGCCCGACCCCGGCCTGGCCTCGGCCATGCGCCGCTGGGCCGGCGGGCAGGCCCTCGACACCGTGCTGCGCGACAGCGACCTCGCCGCCGGCGACTTCGTGCGCCGCTGCAAGCAGCTGGTCGACCTGCTGGGCCAGGTGCTCGGCGCGACCGAGGACGTCGACGTCCGCCGGGCCGCGCGCCAGGCCGTCGACGGCGTGCTGCGCGGCGTCGTCGGCCACTCGATCCCCGGCTGACCGTCGTTCCGCACCGCACCAGGAACATGCGCAACGGCGGGGCGACGCGCCCGACCGTGCTCGGCGAGAGAGCCGAGTCGCCGTCGTGCCCGTTCGTGGGCACCCCGCGGCGAGCAGGTCAGGTGCCGGTCCAGCCCGTGGCGTGCAGGACGCGCTCGACGCTGCTCTCGACGCCCCAGGTGCGGGCCAGGGTCAGCAGCGCCTCGGGGTCGGCGGGCTCGCTCGGCAGGCGGTCGTCGACGTCCGCGATCGGGATGTCGCGCACCACGTCGACGACGGTCCCGGCGACCGCGAGGTAGTCGGCCGCACCGCGCAGCTTGGTGGCGCTGCCGCCCAGGACGTCGGTGTCGTCGTCCGCGAGCGCCTTCAGCAGGCCGTCGTAGTCGCCGGCGCGGTTCATCAGGGCGGCGGCGGTCTTCTCGCCGATGCCGGGGACGCCGGGCAGGCCGTCGCTGGGGTCGCCGCGCAGGGCCGCCATGCCGGCGTACTGGCGGCCGCCGCGGATGCCGTACTTCTCATGCAGGCGGGCCTCGTCGACGACGTCGAGGTTCCGCACGCCGCCCTTGGCGGTGTAGAGGACCCGGACGGCGCGGTCGTCGTCGACGAGCTGGAACAGGTCGCGGTCGCCGGTGACGACGTCCACGGCCCGGCCCGCGGACGCCGCGCGCTCGGCGAGGGTGCCGATGACGTCGTCGGCCTCGAAGCCGGCGTGCCCGACACGGGCGATGCCGAGCGCGGCGAGCAGGTCGACGATGACCGGGACCTGGGGCAGCAGCAGGTCGGGCGCCTCCTCGACGTCGACCTGGCCGGCCGGGCGCGGCGCGGCCACGCGGTGCGCCTTGTACGACGGGATCGCGTCGACGCGGAACTGCGGGCGCCAGTCGTCGTCCCAGCAGGCCACCAGGTGCGTGGGCTGCTGGCCGGTGACCAGCGTGGCGATCATGTCGAGGAACCCGCGCACGGCGTTGACGGGGGTGCCGTCCGGCGCGGTGATCGAGTCCGGGACGCCGTAGAAGGCGCGGAAGTAGAGGGACGCGGAGTCCAGGAGCATGAGCCGGTCGCGAGCCATGGCGGTCATGCTCGCACGTCGCGCGCGGTAGATTTGGTCGGACGTCCTAGTACCTGGCAGCGACGAGGCTGCACCGAGCACCCCGGAGACCCGCGTGACCGCCGTCGAGCGAGACCTGCCCACCGACGAGGCGCACGACCTGCTCGCGCTGGTGCGCGAGATCGCGGACGAGCGGCTCGCCCCGCAGGTCGACGACCACGAGGAGAAGGGCACCTTCCCGCGCGAGGTCTTCCGCGAGCTGGGCCAGGCCGGTCTGCTCTCGCTGCCCTACGACGAGCAGCACGGCGGCGGCGGGCAGCCGTACGCCGTCTACCTGCAGGTGCTGGAGGAGCTGTCGGCGGCGTGGGGCGCGGTCGGCCTCGGCGCCAGCGTGCACACGCTGTCGTGCTACCCGCTCGCGCAGTTCGGCACCGACGAGCAGCGCGACCGCTGGCTGCCCGGCATGCTCTCGGGCGACCAGCTCGGGGCCTACTGCCTGTCCGAGCCGACGTCCGGGTCGGACGCCGCGGCGCTGCGCACCAAGGCGGTGAAGACCGACGACGGCTCGGCCTACGAGGTCACGGGCACCAAGGCGTGGATCACCCACGGCGGCGTCGCGGACTTCTACGACCTCATGGTGCGCACCAGCGACGACGGCCCGCGCGGCATCTCGTGCCTGCTCGCGGACGCCGCCACGCCGGGCCTGTCGGCCGCACCGCCCGAGCGCAAGATGGGCTACCGGTCGTCGCAGACCGCGCAGGTGCTGCTGGACGGCGCGCACGTGGACGCCGACCGGCTGGTCGGGACCGAGGGCCAGGGCTTCACCATCGCGCTCTCGGCGCTGGACTCGGGCCGGCTGGGCATCGCGGCGTGCGCCGTGGGCATCGCGCAGGCGGCCTTCGAGGCCGCGACCGCCTACGCCAAGGAGCGCCAGCAGTTCGGCCAGCGCATCATCGACTTCCAGGGCTTGTCGTTCATGCTCGCCGACATGGCGACGCAGATCAGCGCCGCCCGCGAGCTGTACCTCGCGGCCGCGCGCCGCCGCGACGCGGGCCAGCCGTTCTCGGTGCAGGCCGCGATGGCCAAGCTGTTCGCCACGGACACCTGCATGAAGGTGACGACGGACGCCGTCCAGGTGCTCGGCGGAGCCGGCTACGTGCGCGACTTCCCGGTCGAGCGCTGGTTCCGCGAGGCCAAGGTGCTGCAGATCGTCGAGGGCACCAACCAGGTGCAGCGCCTGGTCATCGGGCGGCACCTGGCCAAGCACTGACCCGCTACGCTCCCGCCGTGGAGGACACGGATCGCGAGATCGTCCGGCTGCTGTCGGGAGACGGCCGGATGAGCTACACCGACCTGGCCCGGGCGACCGGCCTGTCGACGTCGGCCGTGCACCAGCGGGTGCGCCGGCTCGAGCAGCGCGGCGTCATCACGGGGTACGCGGTGCAGCTGTCGCCGGACGCGATCGGGCTGCCGCTGACGGCGTTCATCTCGGTGACCCCGCTGGACCCGGCGGCGCCGGACGACGCGCCGGACAAGCTCGCGGACCTGCCCGAGATCGAGGCCTGCCACTCGGTCGCGGGGGAGGAGTCCTACATCCTGAAGGTGCGGGTCGCCTCGCCGGGCGACCTGGAGGACCTGCTGGCCCGCATCCGCGCGGCCGCGCACGTGCGCACGCGCACGACCGTCGTCCTGTCGACGCCGTACGAGGCCCGGCCCCCCGCCGTCTAGGGGCAGGGGGCCGGGTCCGCGTCGAGCTCGGGGCCCGCGCTCAGGCGTGGACGGCGTGGCTGGCGACGTCCTCGGCCTGGGCGGCCGCGGCGGTGCGGCTGGCCTCGGCCTGGGCGACGGCCTCGGCGTGCGCGGAGTCGCTGTCGCCGTGCTCGCGCCACCACGCCTGGCCGGCCTCGGGCAGCGTGTAGATCGGGTCGTAGTAGACGTACTCGCGGCTGAGCGCCTCGACGTCCTCGGACTCGATCGACGTGCGGTAGTTCTTCGTCCAGTACGAGATGCCGCGGTCGGTGTCGTAGGTGTGCACCTGGTGCACCCAGCGCTTGCCGACGAAGGGCACGTCGCACACGATGCGCGGCGTCGCGAAGCCCGGCAGGTAGCCCATCATCGAGTGCTGCAGGTGCTGCGCCTCGGCCAGCGACATCCGCCAGTGCTCGCTGAACGGGATCATGTCGCACATGTAGAAGTAGTACGGCGTGATGCTGGCCTCGTCCTGCAGGGCGAAGCACAGGTCGAGCAGCTGGGACGTCGTGTCGTTGACCCCGCGCATCAGCACGCCCTGGTTGCGGACGTCGCGGACGCCGGCCTGCAGCATCGCGCGCGAGGCCGCCGCGACCGCCGGGGTGACCGACTGCGCGTTGTTGACGTGGGTGTGGATCGCCAGGCTGACGCCGCGCTCGCGGGCGGTGGTGGCCACGCGCCCGACGCCCTCGACGACGTCCTCGGCCAGCCAGTGCTGCGGCAGGCCCATCAGCGCCTTGGTGGCGAGCCGGATGTCGCGGATGTTGTCGATCTCGAGCAGGCGCACCAGGAAGGCCTCGAGGTTCTTCCACGGCATGTTGGCGACGTCGCCGCCGCTGACGACCACGTCGCGCACGGACGGCGTGCGGCGCAGGTAGTCGATCATCGCGTCGTAGCGGTCGACCGGCTTGAGGTCGAACTTCAGCTTCGGGACGACGGGCGTGGAGTTGCCGACGAGGTCCATGCGGGTGCAGTGCCCGCAGTACTGCGGGCAGGTCGGCAGCAGCTCGGCCAGGACCTTGGTGGGGTAGCGGTGGGTCAGACCCTCGGCCACCCACATGTCGTGCTCGTGCAGCGAGTCGCGCGTGGCGAAGGGGTGGCTCGGCCAGTCGGTGCGGCGGTCGCTGAACACGGGCAGCATGTAGCGGCGCACCGGGTCGGCGTAGAACGCCTCGGTGAACGCCGCGCCGGCGGCGGGCATCACGCCGTCGTCGAACACGCCGGTGGCGGGCACCATGGTGTTGAGCATCTGCGGCGGCACCAGCATCGACATCGTCGCCCGCTCGGCCTGGTCGTGCTCGAGGTCGGCGTAGAACCGGTCCTCCAGCAGGTCGCCCATGACGCCGCGCAGCTGGCGCACGTTCTTGACGCAGTTGGTGCGCTGCCACTGGGCGCTGGCCCACTGCTCGGCCGTGACGTCGCGCCAGCCCGCGAAACGGGTCCAGTCCGGCTCGACGAGCTCGCGGCGGCGGTAGGCGTAGGGCTGCTCGATCTTCTCGCTCACACCTGGCACGATACGGGAAGATGTCCCGCGACACGAACATCTTGCCGTAACTTCGTCCGCACGATCCGTCGTCCAGAGGAGAACCAGCGTGTCCCAGGCCACCCCCGGCACCCCGGCGTCGCCCGTCGGGCTGCACCGCGTGCTCGAGCCGGCCGGCGTCCTGCCTCAGGCCGCGCGGCGCCTCGACGCCCGCCGCGAGCTGTGGCCGGACGAGGTGCGGATCAGCGTCGAGACGCTGAACCTGGACGCGGCCTCCTACCGCCAGCTCGAGGGCGCGCACACCGGCGCCGACGGCGTGGTCGACGGCGCGGGCGTGCGCGAGGAGGTGCTGTCGATCGTCGCCGAGCGCGGCAAGATGCAGAACCCGGTGACCGGCTCGGGCGGCATGCTCATCGGCACCGTCGACGAGGTCGGCCCGGACAGCCCGCTGGGCCTGGCCGTCGGCGACCGCGTCGCCACGCTCGTGTCGCTCTCGCTCACCCCGCTGCACCTGGACGACGGCCTGGCCCGCTGGGACGGCCTGGGCGAGCAGGTGCCGGCGAGCGGGTACGCCGTGCTGTTCGGCCGGTCCATCGCGGCGCGGCTGCCGGACGACCTCGACCCGGCGCTGTCGCTGATGGTCATGGACGTCTGCGGCGCGCCCGCCCTGGTGGCCCGCGTGGTCGGCCAGTACGTCGAGCGCGGTCTCGCCCCGACCGTCGCGGTCGTCGGGGGAGCGGGCAAGTCGGGCTCCCTGGCCCTGGCCGCCGCCCGCGACGCCGGCGCCGCGGCCAGCGTGGGCGTCGTGCCGCCGGAGGCCGCGCGCGAGCGGCTGCTCGCGGCGGGCGTGGCCGACCACGTGGCGCTGGCCGACGCGCGCGACCCGGTGGCGCTGAGCACCGCCGTGGTGCAGGCGCTCGGCCGGTCCGCCGACGTCACGGTGGTCTGCGTCGACGTCCCGGGCTGCGAGCACGGCGCCGTGCTGGCCACGGCCGAGGGCGGCACCGTCGTCTTCTTCTCGATGGCCACGTCGTTCAGCGCGGCGGCGCTCGGCGCCGAGGGCCTGGCCGCCGACGTGACGATGCTGGTCGGCAACGGCTACGTGCCGGGCCACGCGGCCTACGCCCTGGACCTCCTGCGCCGCGACGCCGGCGTGCGGGCGCTGTTCGACCAGCGCCTGCAGGCCGAGCGCGGCTGAGCGGCGGACACTGGACCCCGTGACCACTCCCTCCCCGGACCCCGACCGCGCCCGCACCGTGCTGCTGCGCGGCGGCGACGTCTACACGCCGGCCGACCCGTTCGCCACGGCGATGCTGGTCGTCGGCGGCACCGTCGCGTGGGTCGGCTCGGACGACGCGGCCGCCGGTCACGCCGGGTCGGCCGACGAGGTCGTCGACCTCGGCGGCGCGCTGGTGACCCCGGCCTTCGTCGACGCGCACGCGCACGTCACCGAGACCGGCCTGGCGCTCGCCGGCCTCGACCTGCACGACGCGACGTCGCTGGCCGACGTCCTGCGCCGGGTCGAGGACGCAGCCCGGCGCGGCGGCGGGCGCCCCGTGCTGGGCACGGGCTGGGACGAGCGCGGCTGGCCCGAGGGCCGCGCCCCGACCCGCGCCGAGCTCGACCGCGCGGCGTACGGCGGCTCGGTCTACCTGGCCCGGGTCGACGTCCACTCGGCCGTGGTGTCGAGCAGCCTCGCGGCCACCGCGGGCCTGCGCGACCTCGACGGCTGGGACGACGACGGGCGGGTCGAGCGGGCCGCCCACCACGCGGCGCGCGACGCCACCCGGGCCGGGCTGGACTCCGGCGCCCGGCGCGAGCTCCAGCGCACCGCGCTGCAGGCCGCCGCGGCGGCGGGGGTCGGCTCGCTGCACGAGATGTCGGCGCCGCACATCGGCACCGACGAGGACCTGCGCGCCCTGGTGCAGCTGGCCGCCGAGGGCGACCTGCCCCAGGTGCTCGCCTACCGCGGCGAGCTGGTCGGCTCCGAGGACGACGCCCGCCGCGTGCTCGAGCGGCTCGACCTGCCCGACGGCGCGCTGCGCGGCCTGGCCGGTGACCTGTGCGCCGACGGCTCGATCGGCTCGCGCACCGCCAGCCTGCGCGCCCCGTACACCGACCGGCCCGACCACCGCGGCCACGCCTACCTCGACGTCGAGCAGGTGCGCGACCACCTCGTGGCCTGCACGCGGGCCGGCCTGCAGGGCGGGTTCCACGTCATCGGCGACGCGGCGCTGGACGTCGTCGTCGCCGGGCTGCGGGCCGCCGCCGACGTCGTGGGGGAGCCTGCCCTGCGCCGTGCCCGGCACCGGCTCGAGCACGTCGAGATGCCGGACGACGACGCGGTGGCCACGCTGCAGCAGCTGGGCGTGCACGCCAGCGTGCAGCCGGCGTTCGACGCGTGGTGGGGCGGCGCGGACGGCCTCTACCGCGAGCGCCTCGGCACCGAGCGAGCCGCCCGGATGAACCCGTTTGCGGCGATGGCCGCGGCCGGGGTGCCCCTGGCGCTCGGCTCGGACTCGCCGGTCACGCCGTTCGACCCCTGGGGCGCGGTGCGCGCCTGCGCCTTCCACCACGAGCCGCAGCAGCGCACGAGCGCGCGGGCCGCGTTCCTCGCGCACACCCGGGGTGCGTGGCGGGCCGCCGGCCACGACGAACGCGGCGTCCTGGCTCCCGGCAGCGACGCGACGTACGCCGTGTGGCGCGCCGGCGAGCTCGTCGTCCAGGCACCGGACGACCGGATCCAGGCCTGGAGCACCGACCCGCGCTCGGGCACGCAGGGCCTGCCCGACCTGACCCCCGGCCACGACCTGCCGCAGTGCCTGCGCACGGTCGTGCTCGGCCGCACCGTGCACGACCTCGAAGGAGCCCTCTCGTGAGCACCCGTCCCGTCCTCGAGCTCGACCCGCAGGTGGTGCGCACCGCGCGCCGGCTGGCCAAGAAGGCCGGTGCCCCCGTGGTGAAGCTCGCGCGCACGCACACGACGGTGTCGGTCGAGCGCGCCCTGCTGCGCCTGACCGGGCTGGCGGGCGCGGACGCCGAGCGGGTGCCCTGGGTCAACCACCTCGTCGACGCGGTGCGGGCCGACGTCGGCCTCGAGCACGGCGTGGCCCTGCCGGTGTGGGACGCGCTGCTGCACGACCAGGCGCCCGACCTGCTCACCCTGGCCCAGAAGGCCAGCACCGGCGCCGTGAGCTTCCGGCTGCCCGAGGGCCGCGACGCCACCCGCGCGTCCACGGCGGCCCGGCGGGCGGCCGGTGCCGGCGTCCGGGCGATCGACAAGCGGCGGGTCGAGCGCGACCGGCTGATCAAGCGCCTGGGCGACGCGCCGCGGCGCCCGTGGATCTACCTGATCGTGGCCACCGGCGACATCTACGAGGACATCCCGCAGGCCCAGGCGGCGGCGCGCGAGGGCGCCGACATCATCGCGGTCATCCGCTCGACCGGGCAGAGCCTGCTCGACTACGTGCCCGAGGGCGCGACGCGCGAGGGCTACGCCGGCACCTACGCCACTCAGGAGAACTTCCGGCTGATGCGCGCCGCGCTCGACGACGTCGGCAAGGAGCTCGGCCGCTACGTGCGCCTGACCAACTACGCGTCCGGTCTGTGCATGCCCGAGATCGCGACCCTGGCCGGGCTCGAGCGCCTCGACATGATGCTCAACGACTCGATGTACGGGATCCTCTTCCGCGACATCAACCCGATCCGCACGTTCGTCGACCAGCGCTTCAGCCGCCAGGTGCACGCGCGCGCCGGCATCATCATCAACACCGGCGAGGACAACTACCTCACCACCGCCGACGCCGTCGAGGCCGCGCACACGGTGACGGTCAGCCAGCTGATGAACGAGTACTTCGCCAAGGAGGCCGGGCTCGAGGACTGGCAGCTCGGCCTCGGCCACGCCTTCGAGATCAACCCCGAGGTGCCCGAGTCCTTCCGCCTCGAGCTAGCCCACGCGCTGCTGGCCCGCACGCTGTTCCCGGACGCACCGCTCAAGTGGATGCCGCCGACCAAGCACATGACCGGCGACGTCTTCCGCGGCTACCTGCTGGACGGGTTCTTCAACCTGGTGGGCTCGATGACCGGCCAGGGCATCCTGCTCGTCGGCATGATGACCGAGGCCGTGGTGACGCCCTTCCTGTCCGACCGCGACCTCGCGCTGCAGAACGTGCGGTACGTCATGGACGCCGCGGGCGGGCTCACCGAGGACTTCCACCCGCCGCGCGACGGCTTCATCCAGACCCGCGCCCGCCAGGTGCTGTCCGAGGCCGTCGACCTGCTCGACCGGATCGTCGACGACACCATGCTCGAGGCCATCGCCGACGGCACCTTCGGCCTGATGAAGCGCCCGGCCGACGCCGGCAAGGGCCTGGACGGCGTGGCCCGGCGAGCGCCCGGCTACCTGAACCCCGCGATCGACCTGCTCGAGGAAGGCGCCACCCGATGAACGACGTGCAACGGCTCGAGCCGAAGGTCGTGCGCCCCTACGGCGACACGACGGGGGACGGCATGGTGCAGGTCTCCTTCACCCTGCCGCTGCCTCACGACAAGCGGGCCGAGGGCGCCGCCCTGCAGCTCGCCGCGAAGATGGGCCTGGAGCCGGCGCTGCTGGTGCACGCGAAGGCGATGGGACCGGACTTCACGTTCTTCGTCGTCTACGGGTCGGTCACCCACCTGGTCGACCTGGCGAAGGTCCACGTCGTCGAGCGCGAGTACCCGCTGCTCCCGGCCAAGGAGGTCAACGCCGCGATCAAGTCCCGGCTGCGTCGCCGGTTGGTCGTCGTCGGCGCCTGCATCGGCACCGACGCGCACACCGTCGGCATCGACGCGATCCTCAACATCAAGGGGTTCGCGGGCGAGAAGGGTCTGGAGTACTACCGCGAGATCACTGTCGTGAACCTCGGCGCCCAGGTGCTGGTCCCCGAGCTGGTCGAGCGGGCCCGGGCCGAGAAGGCGGACGCCGTCCTGGTCTCCCAGGTCGTCACCCAGCGTGACGCGCACCTGCACAACACGGCGGAAATGTCGGCGGCGTTCCGCGAGGCCTACCCGGCCGGCCAGCGGCCGCTGCTCGTCGTCGGCGGCCCGCGGTTCGACGAGCTCGCGGCCGAGCGTCTCGGCGTCGACCGGGTCTTCGGCAAGGGCACCACGCCCGGCGAGGTGGCGTCCTACCTCGTGCACGCCCTGATCCCGCCGCGCGAGAGGAAGACCGCATGACCAGCCAGGCCAGCGCCGCCCCCGTCGACCACACCGGGCTCGTCGTCGTCCACCGCCGGTACGTGCCGTACTCGCACGCGCACTACGCCGGGAACCTGGTCGACGGCGCCTACTCGCTGGCCGCGTTCGGCGACGTCGCCACCGAGCTGTGCATCCGCACCGACGGCGACGAGGGGCTGTTCGCGTCGTACTCCGACGTGCAGTTCCGGGCGCCGGTGCGCGCCGGCGACGTCCTCGAGATCGAGGCGCGGGTCGTGCGCACCGGGCGGCGCAGCCGCGAGATCGCCTTCGAGGTGCGCGTCGTGTGCCGCGGCCGCAGCGACCTGGGGGAGTCGGCGGCCGAGGTCCTCGACCCGCCGCTGGTCGCCACGACCGCCACCGGCACCGTCGTCGTCCCGCCGAGCGGCGAGCGGTGACCGCGACGACGTGAGCGCGCTCTCGGCGTGTCGTGGCACGACACGCCGAGAGCCGCGAGAAATCGCGGTGAACGTGGGGTGGCCGCCCAAAGCCGTTGACCTGCAACGATCCTGAGTTCTCGCAGGTCATCGGCCGGTTGACACCGACGCGCTGACGAGTAAGTTTCCTCACCGTCGTCCACCGCGGCGACGCAGCAGCAGAAGAGCCGGCGACCCCCTCTCGGGGTCGCGACCAGGAGGGGGATTCACCCGGGGCCAGAGACGGCACGCACCGCTCTCGACCAGCCAGGCTCCGACGGCCGGACCCCTCCACCAGTCCGGGGTGGACGCGGACGGGCCCGCCAGCGCTCAGTAGACAACACCGATCGACCTCGCACCCAGCGGGGAGACGGTGGCACCAACGGCGCGGCGGGCCCGACCCATGTCCGGACGCCGCCGGCCAACCCCCGGCCGGTCCCGCACCGCCGCGTCGAGCGCCCGCCCGGCCAGGTAGCGTGTGCTGGTGGAGACCGGACGTCGCGCGCCCGTGCCGCTCGTCGTGGCGCTGCCGCAGGCCGTCGTGGCCGGGCTGGCGACCCGCATGGCCTTCCCCGACCCGGGCTGGTGGCCCCTCGCCGTCGTCGGCCTCGCGCTCTGGCTCGTCGCGCTCGTCGGCCGCAGCCGCCGCGCCGGTGCGCTGCTCGGCCTGGTCTACGGGCTGGCCTTCTTCGTCCCGCTCCTGCACTGGAGCGGCATCTACGTCGGGGCCCTGCCGTGGCTCGCGCTCTCGACCCTGCAGGCGGCCTACCTGGCGCTGCTCGGCGTGGCGCTGGTGGGCGTCCTGCCGCGAGCCGGGTGGTCGCTGCGGCGGTCACTGAGCGCGACCGTCGTCGTCGCCGGGCTGTGGACGGCGCAGGAGGCCCTGCGCGACCGCACGCCCTTCGGCGGCTTCCCGTGGGGGCGGCTGGCGTTCGCCGTCACCGACGCGCCCTACCTGCACCTCGCGGCCCTGGGAGGAGCGCCGCTCGTGACCTTCGCCGTGGCCTGGACCGCCGCCGCCCTGGCCTGGGCTGCCGTCGTCCTGCTCGCCGGCGGGCGGCTGCGCCCGTCGCGCCCAGCGGCCCTGGCCGTGGCGGCCGGCGTCGTCGTCGTGGGCGGCGCGGGCGGGCTGCTCGTGCCGCTGCCGACGTCCGGGCGCACGGTGCAGGTCGCCGGCGTGCAGGGCGACGTGCCCGAGCCCGGGCTGGACTTCAACGCCGAGCGCCGGGCGGTGCTCGACAACCACGCGCGCGGCACGACCGACCTGGCCCGGCGCGTCGACGCCGGCACCGCACCGCGCCCGGACGTCGTGGTCTGGCCCGAGAACTCCAGCGACATCGACCCGTACCAGCAGGCCGACGCGCACGCGGTGATCGACGACGCGGTCGACCAGATCGGCGTCCCGACCCTGGTCGGCGCGGTGCTGCAGCGCCCGGCCGGCAAGCTCACCAACGCCTCGATCGTGTGGCGGCCCGGCCCCGGCCCCGGCGAGCTGTACGCCAAGCGCCACCCGGTGCCGTTCGGCGAGTACATCCCGTACCGCTCGTTCTTCCGCCGGATCAGCACCCAGGTCGACCTGGTGCAGCGCGACTTCGTGGCCGGCCACCGAGCCGGCGTGCTCGACCTGGGCCCGACGCGCGCCGGGGTCGCGATCTGCTTCGAGGTCGCCTACGACGACCTGGTGCGCGACACCGTGCGCGGCGGCGCCGACCTGCTGGTGGTGCAGACCAACAACGCGACCTTCGGCTACTCCGACGAGGCCGTGCAGCAGCTGGCGATGTCGCGGCTGCGCGCGGTCGAGCACGGCCGGTCGGTGGCGCACGTGTCGACCGTCGGCGTCAGCGCGCTCATCACGCCGGACGGCCGGGAGGTGACGCGCAGCGCGCTGTTCACCCCCGCCGTGCTGCAGGCCGCGCTGCCGCTGCGCACCGCCACGACGGTGGCCGACCGGCTCGGCGGCTGGGCCGAGCTGGCGCTGGTGGTGCTGGGTCTGCTGGGCGCGGTCGCGCTCGCGGTGCCGGGCCGTCGCCGGCCCGGCGAGCCGACGTCCGACGAGCGGTTAGGCTCATCCACCGCAGCCGCGCCCGACGCCGGGACGGCACGCAGTCCGGCGGTCGAGAAGGCGGAGGCAGGGTGAGCGAGTCCCACGCGGACCGGGTGCTGGTGGTCGTGCCCACCTACGAGGAGCGCGACAACCTCGAGACGGTCGTGGGACGGCTGCGTCGGGCCGTCCCGGACGCCGACGTGCTCGTCGCCGACGACAACTCCCCGGACGGCACCGGCCAGATCGCCGACGCGCTCGCCGCGGCCGACGACCACGTGCACGTCCTGCACCGTGCGGGCAAGCAGGGTCTCGGCGCGGCGTACCTCGCCGGCTTCACCTGGGGGCTGGACCGCGGCTACGACGTGCTGGTCGAGATGGACGCCGACGGCTCGCACCAGCCCGAGCAGCTGCCGCTGCTGCTGGCCGCGCTGGCCGACGCCGACCTGGTCCTCGGCTCGCGATGGGTCCCCGGCGGTCAGGTCGTCAACTGGCCGCTGAGCCGCAAGCTCATCTCGCGCGGCGGCACGACCTACGCCCGGCTCGCGCTCGGCGTCCCGATCCGCGACGTCACCGGCGGGTACCGCGCCTTCCGCGCCAGCGCGCTGCGCGCGCTCGACCTGCAGGACGTCGCCTCGCAGGGCTACTGCTTCCAGATCGACCTCGCCTGGCGCGCCGTGCAGCGCGGGCTGCGGGTCGTCGAGGTGCCGATCACCTTCGTCGAGCGCGAGCGCGGCGAGAGCAAGATGAGCGGCGCGATCGTGCGCGAGTCGCTGGTGCGCGTCAGCGCGTGGGGGCTCGCGCACCGGGCGCGGCAGGTGTCCGGGGCGCTGGGACGGGCGCGCTCGCGCTCGGCGAGCGCTGGGTCGTGAGCGCCCGGACGACGGGTGGCCGGCCCCGCGGGCGGCGGCTGCTCGCCGTCCTCGTGGTGCTGCTGCTGGTGGTGCCGACGCTCGAGATCGCGGTGATCGTGGCGGTCGGGCGGGCGATCGGGGGCTGGCCCACGCTGGGCCTGCTGCTCGTCGAGTCGGCGCTGGGCGCCTGGCTCGTGCGGCGCGAGGGCTCGCGCGCGTGGGCGGCGCTGGTGCAGGCGCTGCAGACCGGCCGGATGCCCGCGCGCGAGCTGAGCGACGCCGCGCTGGTGCTGGTGGGCGGCACCCTGCTGCTGGCGCCGGGGTTCCTGACCGACGTCGCGGGGTTCGCGTGCGTGCTGCCGGTCAGCCGGCCGCTCGCGCGCCGGGCGCTGGCCGGCCTGGTCGAGCGACGGCTGCTGCGCGCAGCCGGTCCGGGTGCGCGGTGGCCGGGGTCGCCGTCCGGCCCGGTGGTGCCGGGGACGGTCGTGGACGACGAGCCACCCCGGCCCGGGGACGACGGAGCCGGCCGCACCAGCTAGGGGACTGGTGCGACCGGCTCGCGGTCGGGCTGCTGGCCGGAGGGGGGACCAGCCGCAGCCGCACCGGGCTGCGCGCTCCGGGGGGAGCTAGGCGCTGCGCCGGTGGCGCGTGGGGCGCTGCGCGGCGCGCAGCAGCGCGAGACGCTCGTCCAGCAGCACCTCGAGGTCGGCGATCGAGCGCCGCTCGAGCAGCATGTCCCAGTGCGTGCGGGCGGGCTTGGTGGGCTTGGCCTCGGGGCGCTCGGAGTCGACCAGCAGCGCCTCGGAGCCGCAGCGGCACTCCCACAGCGCCGGCACCTCGGCCTCGACGGAGAACGGGATGCGGATCACGTGACCCTTGGGGCAGTGGTACTCGGCGACCGTGCGGGCGGCGGGCTCGACGCCCTCGTCGCTCTCCAGGCTCGACGCGCCGAGACGCGTGCCGCGCAGGCTCTTGTCACTCATGGGGGACCCTCCTCGGACGGGTCGGTGGTGTCCCGTCACCTACCAGAACGCGCCAGGGGCCCGGAGGTGTTCCACCTGGGGTGTGGAGATGCCGTGAAGGCGCTCACACCGCCGCATCTGCGCAGGTCAGGGCCTCGCCGGGCCCGTCCTCACAGGACCGCGGGCTCGACGTTGCCGGCGTCGCGGACGCCCTGGCGCACGTCGACCGTGCGCAGCAGGACGCCGCCGAGCACGAAGAACACGATCAGCGCGAGGATCGCCGGCCGGTAGGAGTCGGTGATCTGGTGCACGAGACCGAACAGCAGCGTCCCGAACCAGCTCGTGCCGCGCTCGCAGGCCTGGTAGAGGCTGAAGTACTCGGCCTCGCGACCGCGCGGCACCAGCTGGCTGTACAGCGAGCGCGAGAGCGCCTGGCTGCCGCCGAGCACCACGCCGATGAGGACGGCGAGCGCGAGCCACAGCGGGAACTGGCCCCGCGGCAGGAAGAAGCCGATGGCGACGACCAGCGCCCACATGACCAGGCTGGACAGGACCACGTCGCGCGCGCCGTAGCGCGCGGCGGCCCGGCCGAAGATCAGCGCGCCGCCGAACGCCACGATCTGCACCAGCAGGATCGTGAGGATGAGCTGGTTGGTGTCGAAGCCGAGCTGCTCGGCGCCGTACACGCTCGAGACGCCGATGACGGTCTGGATGCCGTCGTTGAAGAACAGGTAGGCGAGCAGGAAGCGCAGCGTGTGGGGGAAGCCGCGCAGGTGCCGGAAGGTGTTCGCCAGCTGGCCGAACGCCTCGCGCACCACCGACCCCTGCACGGGGGCCACGTTCACCGGCGCGCGGTCGCGCAGGCCGAGGTAGGGGATCAGCGTGAACACGCCCCACCAGACGCCCGCGGTCAGCAGGCTCCAGCGCACGGCCTCGCCCTTGGTCAGGCCGAACGTGTCGTGCAGCGTGACGAGGGCCAGGTTGATGGCGAGCAGGACGAAGCCGCCGAGGTAGCCCAGGGCCCAGCCGCGGCTGGAGACCCGGTCGCGCTCGTCGGGCGTCGCGATCTGGCACAGGATCGCGTCGTAGACGACCAGCGAGGCGCCCAGGCACAGGCTCGCGACCATCAGCAGGACGACGCCGAGCTGCCAGCCGCTGCCCTGCACGAACCACATGGCCGACGCGGCCAGGGCGCCGACCCACGCGAAGCCGGCCAGGATCTTGCGCTGGTGCGGCGACCGGTCGGCGACCGCACCGACCACCGGCAGCACGAGCGCCGACAGGATGGTGGCGAAGGTGACGGCGTAGAAGACCAGGGATCCCGGGCTGATCGGGATCCCGAGCACCGACAGGTCGGTGGAGCAGGTGGCGTCGGAGTCCTGCCCCGGGCAGGCCGCGGCCTTGGCGATCGTCGTCAGGTACGGCGCGAACAGCACCGTCGCCGTCGTCGTCACGTAGGCCGAGTTGGCCCAGTCGTAGAAGTACCAGGCGCGCTGCTCGCGGTGCCGCTCCGCCGGGTCGATCGAGCGCGCGGTCGCGCCGTCGTCACCAGGCACGGTGTCGGCGTGGGTCACGGGGCCCTCCCAGGGCGGGGGCGCCGGTGTGCGGCGCGTGGGTGCTGGCGCCGATCATGCCGTGCGGGCGGACCGCTCGCGCAGCACTTCGCGCAGCGTGTCCGACCGGTCGGTGATCAGCCCGTCGACGCCGAGGTCGAGCAGGCGGTGCATCTCGGGCGCCTCGTTGACCGTCCACACGTGCACCTGCAGGCCCAGCCGGTGGGCGACGGCCAAGGAGTGGGCCGTCACCACGCGCAGCGGTCCGGCGCCCGCGGGCACCTGGAACGCCACGGCCTGCGGGTCGCGGGGCCGGGCCAGCCGGTCGCCGAGCCGCCCGGGCAGCAGGCTGGCGCACCGCCAGCGGCTGACCCCGCGCCGGCCGGGCGAGGAGGCGACTCGAGGGCCCAGCAGCCGGTGGACGGCCGCCGAGCGGCGGTCGTCGAACGCCGTGATGCAGACCCGCTCGACCGCCCCGGCGCGCCGGACGACGTCGGCGAGCGGCGTGACCGCCGGCCAGTCCTTCACGTCGACGTTCACCCGCAGGTCCGGCCAGGCGTCGAGCAGGTCGGCCAGCCGCGGCACGACCTCGGACCCACCCACCCGGATCGAGCGCAGCTCGGCCCAGGTGAGGTCGGCGATCGCCCCGCGCCCGTCGCTCACGCGGTCGAGGACGCTGTCGTGGAAGGCGACGACGACGCCGTCGCGGGTGGCGTGGACGTCGGTCTCGACGTGGGTCATGCCCAGGTCCACCGCCGCGGCGAACGCGGTCATGGTGTTCTCCAGGCCGTCCAGCGAGAAGCCGCGGTGCGCCATCGCGAGCGGCCCGTCGACGTCCAGGAAGGGGTGCAGCGGACGGGTCACGCTCAGCCCGCGAACTCCCAGTGCCACGGCTCGGGGCGCGACCCGGCCGGCCCGGCCCAGGCCGGGTGGAACCAGCCGAGCAGCGGCGCGTGCGCGAGCATCCACGCGTGCTGCTCGGTGCCGAAGGACTGGACGCCGCCGCACAGGTCGACCGCGACGCCCCACCCGTGGTTGCTGGTGCCGGGCTTGGCGGCGAGCGCCGGCTTGGCGGCGTACACCGCCACCTGCGCGGCCAGCGAGCGGTAGGAGTCGGTGAGGCACAGCGGCGTGCCGAACTGCGCGGCGTACTGGTGCGAGAGCCGGGTGAGGGCTGCCGCGGCGTCGGCGCGCAGCAGCGCGGTCGGCGCCCCCCAGACCGGGCAGAGCGCCGCGGTCGGGATGGTGCCGTTGGGGTAGCCGGCGGTCGGCAGGCCGCGGCAGCCGGACGCCGGCGCGTGGCCGGCCGCCTTCACCACGGCCTCGGCGGCCGCGAGGTTGGCCTGCTGCTGGGCGCTGAGCCTGCCGGTGCCGACGAGGTGGGCCTGCTGGAGCTCGAGCTGGGCGGTGGCCAGCTGTGCCTGCTGCTGCAGCGAGCGCAGCCGGGTGAGCGCGGCGGTGGCCCGGGCGCGTGCGGCCTGCGCCCGGGCGGCGGCCAGGGCGGCCTGCTGGGTGGCCTGCGCCTGCACCTGCACCGAGTCCTGCAGGCGCTGCACGGCGCGGCCGCCGGCGACGCCGATCTCCTGCAGCACCGACAGGTCGTGCGCGACGGCCCCGGTGCTGTCGCCCTCGAGCGCGACCAACCAGCCCTCGTAGGTGGCCATCGGGCCGCCGACCGCGTAGGTGTCGCGGGCCCACTGGCCGAGGGCGTCGCGCTGGACGGTGAGGTCGCCCTGCAGGCGGGAGAGCAGGTCGAGGTTGGCCTGGCGCACCCGCTGCGCGTCGGCCTCGGTGGCCCGGGCCTGACCGAGGTCGTCCAGCGCGGTCGAGATCTGCGCCCCGACGGCCTGCAGCTGCTCGAGCGCGGCCTGCAGCCCGGCCGCCGTGGCCCGGCGCTGCGCGGACAGCGCGGCGGCCTGGGCCAGCTGCTCGGCGACCTGCTCGGGGGTGAGCGGGTCCTCGTCGTGCGGCTTCTCCGGCGGCGGGGCGACCGTGGTCGTCCCGGTCTGGGTGCTGGTCGCGGTCCCGGTGCGGGTCGGCGTCGCGGTGGTCGAACCGCTCGGCCCCGTGGTGGTGCTGGGCGACGCGGTCGAGGTAGGCGACCCGGTCGGGCTGGGTGACGCGGTGCCGCTCGGCGGCTCGGTGGGCGTTGTGGTGCCCGCCGGCGTGACCGGCGTCGACGGCGCGGTGGTGCTGGCCAGGGCGCCGGTGGCGGGACCCATCGCGAGCGCGCACGTCGTCATGACGACGACGGCGGCCTGGACGGCCCGGCGCTGGCGCTTCACGGTGGTGCTCCCCTGGGGCGGTGCGTGGCACGTCAAACCTAACCCTGCGGACGTCGCGGGGCAGCAGAGTTGGGGTGACAGGTTGGTGACGTGCGACCCTGCTCGTGACGGATGGGGCGCATGGGGCGCACGAGAGCAGATCGGGGCGAGATGACGGACGTCGGCGAGCGCGGTCCCAGCACCGCGGCGGTGTTCGACCGGGCGCAGGAGTCGTGGAGGGCGTGGCAGGAGTCGCCGTGGGGCCGGTTGCGCTACGCCCTCGTGGCGCGGCTGCTCGACCGGCACCTGCCGGCGCCGGCCGCGGCGGGCGAGCCGCCGGTGGTGGTGCTCGACGTGGGCGGGGGCGACGGCGCGGACAGCGTGCGGCTGGCTGGTCCCGGGCGCGCTGTGGTGGTGGCCGACGCGTCGTCGGCCATGCTCGAGCGGGCGGTGGGCCGCGTGCACGAGGCCGGGGTCGACGTCCGGACGACGGCGGCCGACCTGGCGGTCCTGGCCGACGACGCCGTCGTGCGCGAGGAGGCGCCGGACGGGGCGGACGTCGTGCTCTGCCACCACGTCCTGCAGTACTGCGACGACCTGGACACCGCCGTCGGCCAGGTGCTGGCGGTGGCGCGGCCCGGCGCGCTGGTGTCGGTGATGGTGTCGAACCCGGTGGTGCACGTGCTGGCCGCGGCCGTGCGCGACCTCGACCCGGAGGCGGCGCTCGCACTGCTCGACGCCGAGACCAAGCGCACCGCGACCTTCGACCACGCGATGCGCCGGATCACCTGGCAGGACGGCGTCGCCGCGCTCGAGCGCGCGGGGTGCACGGTCGAGGCACGCTACGGCGTCCTGTGCGTCAACCACCTAGTCGTCGACGACGAGCGCAAGCACGACCCGCAGTTCGCCGCCGCCCTCGGCCGGCTCGAGCTGGAGCTGGCCGACCGCGACCCCTATCGCGACGTCGCCGCGATGTGGCTGGTCGTGGCGCGACGGTGACCGAGGGCGACGTGCCCGGCGCGGTGGTCGAGCCGCTGCGCCACCACACCGGCAACGGCGTGACGGGCGGCGTCGACCGGCTCACCTGGCCGGACGGCAGCCGGCTGGTGCGCAAGCGCCTGCTGCCACCCGGCGCGCGGACCTCGCGGCCCGGGTGGGCGGCCGGCGCGGAACCGCAGCACTGGAACTCCTGGCGCCGCGAGGAACTCGCCCTGACCTCGCCCGACCTGGCCGCCGCCCTCGTCGGCACCGGGCTGCGCACCGCCGGGCTGGTGCAGGTCGAGCCCGGCGCCGACGGCTCGACCACCCTGTGGCTGCGCGACGAGCCGGGCCGCACCGCCGGGGCCCTCGACCTCGACGACCACCGGCGCGTCGCCCACGGCCTCGGCCGGTGGCAGGGCGGCTGGACGACGTCCGGGGCGCCGCTGCCCGGCTGGACCTCGCGCGGGTTCCTGCGCGCGTACCCCGCCGCGCACGACGTGCGGTGGGACCTGCTCGAAGACGACACGGCCTGGGACGCGCCGCTGGTGCGGGCCCACCTGCCGCGCGGGCTGCGGGCGGGCTGGCAGCGGCTGGTCGCCCACCGCGAGCGGCTGACCGCGCTGGTCGAGGGCTGCCCGCGCACCTGGTGCCACCTCGACGCCTGGCCGGCCAACGTCGTCGTGCCGCCCGCCGAGGCCCGCCACCCGGACGTCGTGCTGCTGGACCTCGCCTTCACCGGTGACGGCGCGCTGGGCGAGGACGTCGGCAACTGGGTGCCCGACACCTTCCTCGACCTGCTGCAGCCCGTCGACCGGCTGGACGACGTCGAGCGCGTCGCGCAGGCGGCGTACCTCGAGGGCCTGGCCGCCGCCGGCTGGACCGGTGACGAGCGGCTGGTCCGGCTCGCCGTCACGGCGTCCGCGGTCAAGTACGCCTGGCTGCTGCCGCTGGTGCTCGAGCGCGCCCACGACGCCGAGCACCGTGCGTACGGCGAGGTCGTCGACGCCGAGCAGCTGCACGCGGCCCGCGGCGTCGTCCTCGACCGGCTGGTGTCCTGGGCCGACGAGGCCCCCGCGCTCGCCACGGCACTCGGTCGCTAGGGTCCGGCCGTGCCCACCCCGTCGCTCCCGGTCGACCCCGACCTGCCGGAGCCCCGGTCCCGCCACCTGGCCGGTCGCCCGCGGCGCTCGGACGCGCTGCTGGTGGTCGCGCTCGGCGGGGCCCTGGGCTGCCTGGCCCGCTGGGGCCTGACCCGCGCCCTGCCGGTGGCGCCCGACGTCCCGTGGGCGACCCTCACCGCCAACCTCGTCGGCTGCCTGGCCCTCGGCGCCCTGATGGTCGTGGTGGTCGAACGCCGTCGCGGCCACCCGCTGCTGCGGCCGTTCCTCGGCGTCGGCGTGCTCGGCGGCTTCACGACCTTCTCGACGTACGCCCTCGACGCCCGCGCGCTCGTCGCGGACGACCGCGCCCTGCTCGCGCTCGGCTACGTCGCCGGCTCGCTGGTCGGCGGCCTGCTCGCGACGGTCGTCGGCCTCCGGCTGGCCCGGGCGGTGACCCGCCGATGACCGCCCTGCTGGTGATGCTCGGAGGCCTGGTCGGCGCGCCGCTGCGCTACGTCGTCGACCAGGTGCTCACCGCCCGGCGTCCGGGCCTGTTCCCGCTCGGCACCTTCGCGGTCAACACGACCGGGTCGCTGGTGCTCGGTGTCGTGGCCGGCGCGGTCTCCGCCGGCGCGCCGACCTGGCTGGCGACCCTCGTCGGCACCGGGTTCTGCGGCGCGCTCACGACGTTCTCGACCTTCTCGTTCGAGACCGTCCGGCTGGCCGAGGAGGGCGACTGGACGACGGCGCTCGCCAACGCCGCCGGCAGCCTGCTGCTCGGGCTGGCGGCGTGCGCGGGCGGGTTCGCGCTCGCCGCCGCCCTGGGCTGAGGACGGGCCTCAGGCCTCGGTCAGCGTCGTCGGCGCGCCGTGCACCGACGGGATGGTGCCGAGCTTGCCGGCCTGGAAGTCCTCGAAGGCCTGCACGACCTCGGCGCGGGTGTTCATGACGAACGGTCCGGCCCAGGCCACCGGCTCGCGGATCGGCCGGCCGCCGAGCACCAGGACGTCGAGGTCGGGCTCGGCCAGCGGCTGGCTGGTCGCGGCGTCGACCTGCAGGTGGTCGCCCGGGCCGAGCACCACGAGCTGGCCCTTGCGGACCGGACGACGGCCGCTGCCGACCGTGCCCTGGCCGGCCAGCACGTACACCAGCGCGTTGAAGTCCGGCCGCCACGGCAGCTCCAGGCGAGCACCGGGCGAGACGCTGGCGTGGACGAACGCGATGGGCGTGTGGGTCGTGCCCGGACCGCGGTGCCCCGCGACGTCGCCGGCGATGACGCGGACCAGCGCCCCGCCGTCCGGCGTCGTGAGCAGGCCGGCGTCACCGCCGCGCAGGTCCTGGTAGCGCGGGTCGGCCCACTTGTCGGCGCGGGGGAGGTTGACCCACAGCTGGACCCCGTGGAACAGGCCGCCGCTGACGACGAGCTCCTCGGGCGGCGACTCGATGTGCAGCAGGCCCGAGCCTGCCGTCATCCACTGCGTGTCGCCGTTGGTGATCCGGCCGCCGCCGCCGTGGGAGTCCTGGTGGTCGAAGGTCCCGTCGATGATGTAGGTGACGGTCTCGAAGCCGCGGTGCGGGTGCCAGGGAGTGCCCTTGGGCTCGCCCGGCGCGTACTCGACCTCGCCCATCTGGTCCATGTGGATGAAGGGGTCGAGCTCGGTCAGGTCGACGCCGGCGAAGGCCCGGCGCACCGGGAAGCCCTCGCCCTCGAAACCGCTGGGGGCGCTGGTGACGCTCTTGACCGGGCGCTCGGTGCTGATCGCGCGGTCGACGGGGTCGATGCGGGTCAGGACGGTGAGGTCGGGGACGGTGATCGCGGGCACGGTGGCCTCCTGACGAAGTATTTGCGTGTTCAACTATCGCAGACCAGAACGCCGTCGACAAGCACGTCTGTTCCCGCGGGGGAGGGAGCGGTCAGGTCGGTGGCAGCACGCGCTTGAAGCCCTCGTGCGGGGCCTCGCAGCGGACGTCGTCCGCCACCGCCGCGCGGAACACGACGTCCGGACCGGCCGGGTGGTCTGCGCGGTCGCTCACGCGAGCAGCTCGAGCAGAGCGCTGGCGTAGGCGCACTCGACGTCTACGTGGCGCACGGCGCTGCGGCCACCGACCTCGACCGTCACCTCGGCGCCCTCGCCGTCGACCGCGAGCTGGGCGAACCGCGCGCCGAGCAGGGCGCGCAGCTGGTCCTCGCGCGGCAGCCACAGGACGTCGTCGACCTCGACGCTGTCCATGGCCCACTCGGTGGTGCCGTTGAAGCCGATGACCTGGCGGTCGACGAGCTCCTGAACCTCGACGGTCATGTCGCTGATGACGAAGACGTCGCCGTCCATGTCGCGGTCGGCGACGACGAACCGGTCGCCGGACGACGGCGTCCAGCGCACCCCGACGTCGCGCAGCCGCCGCGCGAGCTCCACCGTGATCACGCCCCCATCGTGCCCCGAGGCGCTCAGTCGTGCCGCGCGGTCCACTCCAGGAGCCGGTCGACGGGCCAGGTGGTGACGACCCGGTCGGCCGGCACGCCGCAGGCGACGGCTCGGGCCACGCCGTACGGGCGCCAGTCGAGCTGGCCCGGGGCGTGCGCGTCGGTGTCGATGCTGAACAGGCACCCGGTCTCGACCGCCAGGCGCAGCAGCTCCTTCGGCGGGTCGAGCCGCTCGGGCCGGGAGTTGATCTCGACCGCGACGCCGAACTGCCGGCAGGCCTCGAAGACGATCTCGGCGTCGAACTCCGACGGCGGGCGCGGTTTGCCGGTGCGCGTGTTCTTGGTGACGTAGCGGCCGGTGCAGTGCCCCAGGACGTCGGTGTGCCGGTTCGCGATCGCGGCCACCATGCGCCGGGTCATGGCCTGCTTCTCCATCCGCAGCTTGGAGTGCACCGAGGCCACCACGACGTCGAGACGACCCAGCACCTCGTCGTCCTGGTCGAGCGCCCCGTCGTCCAGGACGTCGACCTCGATGCCCGACAGGAACCGGAACGGCGCGAGCTCGGCGCCGACGCTCTCGACGATCTCGAGCTGCTTCTCCAGCCGCGCGGTCGTCAGGCCGTTGGCCACGGTGAGGCGTGGGGAGTGGTCGGTGAGGGCGAGGTACTCGTGGCCCATCTCGGCCGCGGTGCGCGCCATCTCCTCGATCGGGCTGCCGCCGTCGCTCCAGTCCGAGTGGCTGTGCAGGTCGCCCTTGAGCTGGGCCATCAGCGCCAGCCCGGCCTCGTCGAGCTCGACCAGGTCGGACGGCTTGTCGCGCAGGCCCTCCAGGTAGGACGGCACGCGGCCGTCGAGCGCCTCGCCGATGACGGTGGCGGTGCGGTCGCCGATGCCGCCCAGCTCGGTGAGCGTGCCGGACCGGTGCCGCTGGGCCAGCTCGTCGGCGTCGGTGCGGGCCACGACGCCCGCCGCGGTGCGGAACGCCTGCACGCGGTACGTCGACTCCAGCGCCCGCTCGAGCCGGAAGGCGATCTCGCGCAGCGCTTCCAGAGGATCCATCGCCCCATCATGGCCCAGCCCCCCGACGTCCGTGTGGCACGATCGCTGACGTGACCGGGGCTCCGACGATGCAGCACCTGCGCGACCTCGCGCTGCTGCGCCGCGTGCGCGACCGCATGGACCGCGAGTTCGCTCAGCCGCTGGACGTCGAGGCGCTGGCCCGCGGGGTGAACATGTCGAGCGGTCACCTGAGCCGGCAGTTCCGGCTCGCCTACGGCGAGTCGCCTTACAGCTACCTCATGACGCGGCGGATCGAGCGGGCCATGGCGCTGCTGCGGGTCGGGGAGCTGAGCGTCACCGACGTCTGCTTCGCCGTCGGCTGCCAGTCGCTCGGGACCTTCAGCACCCGCTTCACCGAGCTGGTCGGGATGTCGCCCAGCGCTTACCGGCGCGCCGAGGCCGCGAAGGACGCCGGGCTCCCCGCGTGCGTGGAGAAGCAGGTCTCGCGACCGGTCAGGAATCGAGAAGCAGCCGCCCCCGAGCCCCACCTAGCCTGAGCGCCATGGACCTCACCATCCACTCCACGTTCATCGCCCACGACGACCCCGAGGCCTCGTTGGCGTTCTACCGCGACCTGCTCGGCTTCGAGGTCCGCCTCGACGTCGGCCAGGGCACGATGCGCTGGATCACGGTCGGCCCGCCCGGCCAGCCCGACACCAGCATCGTGCTCAACCCGCCGTCCGCGAACCCCGGTCTGACGGACGACGAGCGCCGCACCATCGCCGAGATGATGGCCAAGGGCACCTTCGGCGTCCTGCTGCTGGCGACCAAGGACCTCGACGCGACCTTCGAGCGCCTGCAGTCCGGGGACGCCGAGATCGTGCAGGAGCCCACCGAGCAGCCCTACGGCGTGCGCGACTGCGCGTTGCGCGACCCCGCGGGGAACATGGTCCGGATCCAGGAGCTGCGCTGAGCCCCCAGAAGAAGACCCCGAAGAGCGCGCCCGACAGCCACGAGCAGATCCGGGTCGTCGGGGCGCGCGTCAACAACCTCAAGGACGTCAGCGTCTCGATCCCGAAGCGCCGGCTGACCGCGTTCACCGGCGTCTCGGGCTCGGGCAAGAGCTCGCTCGTTTTCGGCACCGTGGCCGCCGAGTCGCAGCGGCTGATCAACGAGACGTACAGCGCGTTCGTGCAGGGCTTCATGCCCACGCTCGCGCGCCCGGACGTCGACGTCCTCGAGGGCCTGACGACGGCCATCATCGTCGACCAGGAGCGCATGGGCAGCGACCCGCGCTCGACCGTCGGCACCGCCACCGACGCCAACGCGATGCTGCGGATCCTGTTCTCCCGCTTGGGAACTCCGCACATCGGCTCGCCGCAGGCCTTCTCGTTCAACGTCGCCTCGATCAGCGGTGCCGGCGCCGTCACGGTCGAGAAGGGCGGGCGCACGACCAAGGAGCGGCGCAGCTTCAGCGTGCTCGGCGGGATGTGCCCGCGCTGCGAGGGGCGCGGCTCGGTGAACGACGTCGACCTGTCGGTGCTGCTCGACGAGGAGAAGTCGCTCGACGACGGCGCGATCACGGTGCCGGGCATCAGCATGGAGGGCTGGTACGGCCGCATCTACCGCGGCAGCGGCTACTTCGACCCGGCCAAGCCGGTGAAGAAGTACACCAAGCGCGAGCGCGAGGACCTGCTCTACCGCGAAGCCACCAAGATCAAGGTCGACGGCATCAACCTGACGTACCAGGGCCTCCTGCCGCAGATCAAGAAGTCGTTCCTGTCCAAGGACGTCGACGCGCTGCAGCCCCACATCCGCGCGTTCGTCGAGCGCGCCGTCACGTTCAGCACGTGCCCGGACTGCCACGGCACCCGACTCACCGAGCAGGCGCGCTCGTCGACGATCGGCGGCGTCAACATCGCCGAGGTCTGCGCGATGCAGATCAGCGACCTCGCCGGCTGGGTGCGCGGGCTCGACGAGCCGTCGGTCGCGCCGCTGCTGGAGTCGCTGGGCGACACCCTCGACTCGTTCGTCGAGATCGGTCTCGGCTACCTGTCCCTGGACCGGCCCGCCGGGACGCTCTCGGGCGGCGAGGCGCAGCGCACCAAGATGATCCGGCACCTCGGGTCGTCGCTCACCGACGTCACCTACGTCTTCGACGAGCCCACGATCGGCCTGCACCCGCACGACATCGAGCGGATGAACCAGCTGCTCCTCCAGCTGCGCGACAAGGGGAACACCGTGCTCGTGGTCGAGCACAAGCCCGAGACGATCGCCATCGCCGACCACGTCGTCGACCTCGGGCCGCTGGCGGGCAGCGGCGGGGGAGAGGTGGTCTACGAGGGCACCGTCGAGGGGTTGCGGGGGAGCGGCACGACCACCGGCCGGCACCTGGACGACCGGGCTGCGCTCAAGCCCGAGGTGCGCACGCCCACCGGCACCCTGGCGATCCGCGGCGCCAGCACGCACAACCTGAAGGACGTCGACGTCGACGTCCCGCTCGGGGTCCTCGTGGTCGTCACCGGCGTCGCCGGGTCGGGCAAGAGCTCGCTGGTGCACGGATCGCTGGCCGGGCGCGACGGCGTGGTCACCGTCGACCAGTCGGCGATCCGCGGCTCGCGCCGCAGCAACCCCGCCACCTACACCGGGCTGCTCGAGCCGATCCGCAAGGCGTTCGCCAAGGCCAACGGCGTCAAGCCGGCGCTGTTCAGCGCGAACTCCGAGGGCGCCTGCCCGAACTGCAACGGCGCGGGCGTGGTCTACACCGACCTCGGGATGATGGCGGGCGTCGCAGCACCCTGCGAGGTCTGCGAGGGCAAGCGGTTCATGGCCGAGGTGCTCGAGTACCGGTTGGGGGACAAGGACATCAGCGAGGTCCTCGCGATGTCGGTCACCGAGGCCGAGGCCTTCTTCGCCGAGGGCGAGGCGAAGGTGCCCGCGGCGCACGCGGTGCTCGAGCGGCTCACCGCCGTCGGGCTCGGGTACCTCACCATCGGCCAGCCGCTGACGACCTTGTCCGGCGGCGAGCGGCAGCGGATCAAGCTCGCGACGCAGATGGCGGGCAAGGGGGAGATCTACGTCCTGGACGAGCCGACCACCGGCCTGCACCTGGCCGACGTCGAGCAGCTGCTCGGCCTGCTCGACCGGCTCGTCGAGTCCGGGACGTCGGTCGTCGTCATCGAGCACCACCAGGCCGTCATGGCGCACGCGGACTGGGTGGTCGACCTCGGCCCGGGTGCCGGGCACGACGGCGGGCAGGTGGTCTTCGAGGGCACGCCGGCCGAGCTGGTCGCGCAGCGCTCGACGCTGACCGGGCAGCACCTGGCCGCCTACGTCGGGGCGACGTGAGCGGTCGGGTGGTGCTCGTCCGCCACGCCGAGGCCGACGGCGCGGACGAGAGCACCGACCCGGGGCTGAGCCCGCGGGGCGAGCAGCAGGTCCAGGCCCTGGCGGCCGCGCTGACCGGCCACGACGTCCGGCGCGTGCAGCACGGGCCGAAGCGGCGCACCACCCGCACCGGTGAGCTGCTGGCCCGGTCGCTCGGCGTGCCGGCCGAGACCTGCGACTTGCTCGACGACCGCACCGCGGTGCCGTCGTCCGCACGCCGGGGCGAGTACCCGCCCGCCCGCCTCGGCTGGCTGGACGCCGTGCCCGCCGACGAGCGCGACGTCGACGGCGGCCAGCTCGAGCAGGCCTGGCAGGACGTCGTCGTCCCGGCGTCGCGCCAGGACGGCACCGTCGTGCTGGTGACGCACGCGTTCGTCGGCGCGTGGCTGGTCGCGCGCGCTCTCGACGCGCCGCAGGCGTCGTGGCTGCGGCTGCCGGTCGACAACGCCACGCTCACGGTGCTCGGGCAGGACCGGGACGGGGGCTGGGTCGTGGAGTGCGTGAACCGCCCGACGTAACGCCGATAATCTACATTATGTCATTCTAGAATTCCAGAGGGCCGAGAGCGGCTCGGCGAGGGCTCTCCCCTGGTCACGACCGGCCTGCGCCACCGGTGCCCGCACCGAGACGTCCATCGCGTCCTCGCCGAACGCCTGCCGAGCGGCGGCGTCCGGGAACACCGTCTCGACCCGGCTGCCGGCCTGCCGCAGTGCCTCGACCTGGGACGCCAGGTGATGACCCCACGTCTCGGGCGTGCGCGCCCGTCCGCCGAACGGCGACAGCACCAGCACCCGGTCGTGCCCGGTCGCCAGGTCCGCGTTGTCGGCGTTCGTGCGGTAGCCGCCGTCCAGCAGCGACCGGCCGCCCGCCGGGAACGGGTAGGCGCTCGCGGTGCTGGCCGCGACGGCGTCGGCCAGGTCGACCCCGCTGTCGCGGTCGAGCACGACCGGCTCCCCCGTCCGGGCGTCGATCGCGGTGATCCACAGCCGAGGGCCCGGCCAGGCCTGCTGCGGCAGACGCGCGGCGCAGACGGCGCGCCAGCGCTCGGGCCACCCGGGCGGCACCTCCAGCGCCAGCGCGGCCTGCCCCAGCCGTCGTCGCAGGTCGGCCTGGTCGGAGGCCTGCGCGATGACCGCCGCCGTGCGGGCCTGGTGGTCCGTCCCCCGGCCGGCGCCGGCCCGACCACCGCGGGGACCACCCCCTCCGGCTGGTACCGGCACCAGCACCTCGGCCAGCAGCGCGGCGGGGTCGGCGCTGGTCAGCTGCGCGGCGGCGGTCGCGCCGGCCGACGTCCCGACCACGAGGTCGGCGTCGGTCACGTCGAGGCCGCCCTCGAGCAGGCCGGCGACGACGCCGATCAGCCAGGCGTTGCCGGCCGAGCCTCCGCCGCCGAGGACGAGAGCGCGAGAAGGGTTGTGCTGCAAGGGATCTGACATGTCGGGCTCCAAGCTGACGCGCCGAGCGCGCCTCCGGGGCTCCGCGTCAGCAGGACGACGAGCCGGAGGGAGCGCCCGGTGTGGACGGTGCGGGCACGGGGCTCACCTCCTCAGGTCGTCGACGTACCGGGGGCAGCCTAGCGCGGCCGTGTCGCGTTGAGCCGGGCTGCCTGGCGCACCAGGTGGTCGCGCTCGGCGACGTGAGTCGCCACGCGGGCGGCGTCGGCGTACAGCTGGGCCGCGCTCGACAGGTCGCCAGACCGCTCGCGCAGGTGCGCCTCGACCGCGGCCCGGCGCGGCACCGCCGGGTCGACCAGGGCCAGCGCCGCCAGGCCGGCCTGCGGGCCGTCGGCCTCCCCCACCGCGACGGCCCGGTTCAGGCGCACGACCGGGTTGTCGTTCAGCCGCACCAGCTCGTCGTACCACTCGACGACCTGCACCCAGTCGGTCTCGGCCGCGGTGGGCGCGTCGGCGTGCAGCGCGGCGATCGCGGCCTGGGCCTGGTACTCGCCGAGCTGGTCGCGCGCGAGGGCGGACTGCAGCACCTCGACGCCGCGCTGCACCGCCGCGGTGTCCCAGAGCGAGCGGTCCTGCTCGGCCAGCGGCACCAACGCCCCGCCCGCCGTCGTCCGCGCCGCCCGTCGCGCGTGCGTCAGCAGCATCAGGGCGAGCAGGCCGGCTGCCTCCGGGTCGTCGGTTCCCCGCGTGACCTGCTCGGCCAGCCGGATCGCCTCCTCGGCCAGGTCGACCGCGCCGGTGTAGCCCTCGTTGAACACCAGGTACAGCACCCGCAGCACGGTCGACAGGTCCCCCGGCTGGTCCAGCCGCACGCCGGCCACGGTGCGCTTGGCCCGGCTGATCCGCTGCGCCATCGTGGCCTCGGGCACCAGGTAGGCCTGGGCGATCTGCCGCGTCGTCAGCCCGCCCACCGCGCGCAGCGTGAGCGCCACGGCCGACGCGGGCGTCAGCAACGCGTGCGCGCACAAGAAGCAGAGCCACAAGGTGTCGTCGCCCGTGCTGCCGGCCGGCCCGGGCTCCGGCTCGGCCGCCACCCGGGTCTCGCGGGCCTGGCGCGCGGCGTCCGACCGCACGTGGTCGAGGAACCGGCGCCAGGCGACGGTCACCAGCCACGCCTTCGGGTCGTCCGGCGGGTCGTCCGGCCACGTGCCGAGCGCCTTCATGAGCGCCTCCTGGACGGCGTCCTCGGCCGTCGCGAAGTCGGCTCCGCGACGGACGAGGACGCCGGTGACCTCGGGGATGAGCGCTCGCAGGAGCCGCTCGTCCACGCTCGTCACTCCGCGGCGGGGGCCGGCAGGTCGTCCAGGAAGGGCCGCAGCTCGAGCCACTCGTGGATCGGCTCGCCACCGGGACCGGGCGCCGCCGAGAGCTCGCCCGCGAGCTCGACCGCCCGCTCGTAGGACTCCACGTCGACGACCATCCAGCCGGCGATGAGGTCCTTGGTCTCGGCGAACGGCCCGTCGGTGACCGGCGGGCGCCCCTCGCCGTCCGACCGGACGAACGTGCCCTCCTGCGACAGGGCCTGCCCGTCGACGTACTCCCCCGTGCCCTCCAGCCGGGTCGCGAAGTCGCGCATGTACTGCAGGTGCGCCTCGACGTCGTCCGGTGACCAGCGGTCCATCGGCGGCAGGTCGGTGACCGGGGTGGGTCCACCGCGGTAGTGCTTCAGCAGCAGGTACTTCGCCATCTCTGCTCTCTCCTTCGTCCGGCCCGGCCCTCGTGGCCGCGCTCGTCCCAGGGACGGTGCTGGCCACCCGTTCTCGACATGGTGCCGCGAAGAAGTTCCCACGCCCGCGACCGAGCCGCCGTCGGGCGGTCCCGGCGACGCATACCTACGGTCGGGTGCATGGCGCTGCGCAAGGGGACCCGGGTCAGCTGGAACACCCCGCAAGGACGGACGCAGGGGACGGTGGTCGAACGCCGCACGAGCGACTTCACGTTCGACAGCCAGCACTTCACCGCGTCGGACGACGAGCCCGCCTTCGTCGTCGAGTCCGAGAAGACCGGCGCCCGCGCGGCCCACCAAGGCAGTGCGCTGCGCGAGCTGAGCAGCTAGTCCGCCGCCCGTCGAGCACGCCACTCGTCCGCGAGCAGGGCGTAGACGAAGAGGTCTCCCCACTCGCCCTTGAACCGCTCCAGCTGGTGGAAGTGGGCCTCCCGGCGCATGCCCAAGCGCGCGAGCAGCGCGGCCGACGCGGTGTTGCGGGGATCGCACTGGCCCACCATTCGGTGCAGTCCCAGCCACTCGAAAGCCAGCTGCAGCAAGGCTTCTGCTGCCTCGGTGCCGTACCCGTGCCCCTGCTGCTCGCGAGCGAGGATGAAGCCCAGCTCCCCCTGCTGGTGCTCGACCGAGTGCAGCATCATCGTCAGCTCGCCCACGAACGCGCCGTCGTCCAACCGCTCGACGGCGATGCGCAGCACCTGCCCGTCGGCGTCCATCGGCGGCGAGGCCAGACGCTCGGCCAGGCCCGCCGCGACCTGCTCGCGGGTCCGCGGCTCGTAGGGGACGTACCGCACCAGGTCGGGGTCGGACTGGATCCGCAGCTGGTCCTCGAGATCGCGCGGCTCGAACAGCCGCAGCCGCAGGCGCTCGGTGGTCACCGGGAGCACCTCGTGCAGGCGGGGCGCCTGCTGGTCGGCGCTCACGCCGCTCCCCCGACCTCGTCCAGCGAGAACCACGCGACGGACGACGAGACGAGGCTGCCGAGCCAGACCCGGCCGCCCTGCTCGCGCACGCCGGTCGACATGCGGAAGCCCGAGACCTTGCCCTGGACGTCGTGCACGAGCCGGCCGTCCTCGCCGAACGCCATGACCCAGGCCATGTCGTCCGGGCCGGGCTGCAGCGCCTGCGGCACCCGCCACAGCGCCCGGCGCCAGCGAGGGTCTGCGGCGTGCAGCCGGTCGAGCAGCGGGTTGCGCCGGCCGGCCATCGCGACCCAGACCAGACCGTCGGTGCCGCTCGAGATGTTGTCGGGGAAGCCCGGCAGGTCGACGAAGCGGGTGCGCCGCCCCGGCGTCGGCCCGGTGAGGTCGACCCGCTCGAGGGTGTAGCCGCTGGTCTGGGCCACCGCCACCCACGAGCCGTCGGCTGCGAGCGCGACGCCGTTGGCGAACTCGAGACCCTCGGCCACGACGTCCAGGGCGCCGTCCGGCGTGCGCCGCAGCAGCCGGCCGTCCTCGCGGTGCTCGAGCACCGCGCCGCGCCAGGTGGCCACGCCGAAGGTGCGGGAGGAGTCGGTGAAGTAGACCGTGCCGTCGTCCGCCACGGCCGCGTTGTTGCAGAACGCGAAGGGCTCGCCGGCGAACGAGCTCGCGAGCACCTCGACCGCGCCGGTGCTGGCGTCGAGCGCCAGCAGGCCGCGGGCGCCGTCGCACACCAGCACCCGGCCGTCGGGCAGCCACTCCAGACCCAGCGGCCGTCCTCCCGTGCGCCCGACCTCGCTCACCTCGCCGGCCGGGGTGACCCGCACGACGCGCCCGTCGACCAGCCCGGTCAGCACGTCGCCGTCCGGCGTGCACAGCACGTCCTCGGGCCCGGCCGCGGGCAGCGGCAGCACGCGGACGGCGGGCAGGGGCGTCCGGCTGGTGGCGGCACGGGCGCGCTCGTCGCGCGGCGGGGGCGACCACACGACCGGGCGGACGGCGGGCTTCGGCGGGCGCATCACGCGGGCAGCCTGCCACAGGGCGTCCGGGCGCCCGGGCGTGCGGTGCGGCAGGATCGGACGGGTGGACCACTCCCCTGGCGCGTCCTGATGGGCCGGCTGCTGCTCGTGCGGCACGGCGAGACCGAGTGGGCCCGTGACGGCCGGCACACGGGCCTGACCGACGTGCCGCTGACCGCGGCCGGCGAGGCCCAGGCCCGCGCCCTGGCGCCCGCCTTCGTCGACGCCCTCCCGAGGCACGTGGTCACCAGCCCGCTGGGTCGGGCCCGGCGGACAGCCGAGCTGGCCGGGCTCTCGACGCCGGCCTCCCCCGCCGCCGTCGACCCCGACCTGGTCGAGTGGGACTACGGCGGCTACGAGGGGCTGACCACACCGCAGATCCGCGAGCGCACCGGGCACCCGTGGACGGTGTTCGCCGACGGCGTCGTGCCCGGCTCGACGCCGGGCGAGACGCTCGAGCAGGTCGCCGCGCGCACGCGGCGGGTGCTGGAACGCGTGCGACCGTTGTTGACGGAGAGTGACGTGGTGCTGGTGGGGCACGGGCACTGCCTGCGCGTGCTGGCCAGCTGCTGGCTCGGCGAGCAACCCGAGCTCGGCGCCCACCTGCTGCTCGACCCGGGCACGGTCTGCGTCCTCGACGAGCAGCACGACGTCCCGGCGATCCGCAGCTGGAACGCGCCGCCGCCGACAGGGTGAAGCCTCGGGGGGCGGGGTGAAATCGTTGGGGACGAACGCCTACAGTGTTCGCAACCCGTCCGCCCCCGAGCCGCCGTGGAGCCGACCTGTGAGCGTGCTGGACCGTCTCACCGCCTCGCCAGGCGTCTACTGGGGCGAGGGCCACGGGCCGGGTGGCGGCCGCTTCGTGGCGCGGGTGGCCCTGCAGCGCCAGGAGGACGCCTCCCTCACGCTCGACTACGAAGCGTGGTCGGCGCAGGGCGGGCTGCAGCACGCGGAGTCGGCCCGGCTGGCGCGCACCGACGCCGGCGTGACGTTGGCGGCAACGTCCAACGGCGGCGACGACACCATGGTCTTCCGCGAGGGCGACCCGGGCGTCTTCGGCAGCGTCGGCCCGCAGCGGGTCGGCCTGGTCATCACCACCGACGAGCACCGGCTGACCTTCTCCTGGTGGTGGACCGGGCGCGACGGCGAGCTGCGCGAGCAGTCCCGCGCCGTCGTCGCCCCGATGCGCCAGATCGTCCCCGCTCCCCCGGTGCCGGGCGCCGAGCCGGTGGACGAGCCCGCGCCGGACGTCGAGGAGGCCCAGACCGAGGACGTCGCGGAGGTCGTCGAGGCCGACCCCGCCGAGCCGGCCGTCGACCCGGTCGCCGAGGACGAGCCGCTGGCCACCGACGTCGACGACTCCGACGGCGACGACGGCGACGACGACGAGGTCCCGGCGGACGCGCCCGAGCTCGAGCCGCCCGCCGCGACCGAGGGGGCGCCAGCCACCGGGGACGCCGTGCCCGTGCCGTGGCCCGGCATCCTGGTGCTGCACGGCCCGAGCACCGGGATCGTGGCGCAGCGGCTCGCCGCCCGCCTGACCCGCGCCGCCGTCGTCCGCACCGACCTGTTCGACCGCGCGGTGCGCGGCACCGCGGGCAAGCCGGATCCCCAGCTGCGCCAGCGCATCGCGCTGTCGGTGGTGCAGGGCTATGCAGCCACCGGCCACCCGGTGATCCTGCACGGGCAGAGCACGCGCAGCGAGCACGAGGCCCTGGTGGCGGCCATCTCGGGCAGCGGCCTGTCGCCGGTCACCCTCGTCGACGTCGAGGACGGCGAGGACTACGGCGAGGTCGCGCGCCGCCTGATCGACCAGGACTAGCTCAGCGCGGTCGGCCCCGTCCGGGCGGCGCGATCACCTTGAGGTCGCGGCGGCGCGGCACCTCGACCACGGCGGGGACGCCCGCCACCTCGGCCGCCGGCGTCGGCTCGGGGTCCGGCACCCGTCGCGCGTCCTCGCCGGCGTCGCCGAACAACGCGTGCGCGCTGGCCGAGCCGGGGCTGAACCGCGGGCCGTAGCGGACGCCGTCCAGCCCGGCCGCGTCGAACGCGCGCGCCCAGCGGCTCGGCACGTCGTACGGGGTCATCGACTCGAGCTCGCGCGTCACGCCGTGCTCGGCCGCCGCGGCCACCCGCAGGTTGGCCCACCGCAGCTCGCGCGGGTCGCCGGGCACGCCGACCGCCAGCCGCGAGACCACGACGCCGTCCAGCGTGGACGACGGCACCGCGGCGCGTGACGACAGCACCGGCCCGAGCCGCTCGCGCACCGCGGCTGCGGCGGACGACGCGAGGTAGCACGTGCCGCGCGGCGCGCTCAGGTCGAACCGCCCGCCACCGCTGCTGAACCACCACGGGCCGCGCCGGGCCAGGTGGGCGCGGTGCAGCACGGTCGACGCCGGGGTGCGGTGCTCGGGGAAGCCGGTCAGGTCGTCCGGCGGGCCGTGCTGGGCCGGGACGTCGCGAGCCGGCGTCACGCCGCCCACGCCGCGACGTCGGCCTCGGCCTGCCGGACGACGCGGGCCACCGCCGCCGCCGACGCGCGGTGCACGACGAGGTGGTCGACCGCGCTGTCGCCGTCGAACACCGGGCTCGACGTGGTGAGCCAGACGGCCGCCGTCCACCCGTCGACCGCGTGCCGCGCGAACACCGCGACGGCGTCCAGGATGCCGGGGCGCACCGCGCCGTCGCGCGCGAACTGGAACGCCGGGTAGACCAGGTGGCCGTCGGCGGTGCGGCAGGCGAGCAGGGTGCCGCGCCGGACGCGGTCGGCCAGCGCCTGGCGGCTGACGCCCCACCACCCGGACAGCCCGGCGGTGTCGTAGAAGGGGCCGAGCTCGACGTCCAACGGGTGGGCGGCGCGCGGCAGCGTCGCGGCCATGCGCTCGGCCAGCTCGGCCGGGTCGCCGAGGTCGCTCGGGTCTCCCCCGCGCCGTTCGACCTCGACCAGCCGGGCCACGACGGCCTCGTCGACGGCCTCGACCAGCCGGCGCCGGAACGCCTCGCGCGCGTCGCGCCCCGTGGTGCCGCCGTGGTCGGTGCCCGCCTGCCGTACCCGTGCCATCGCGCTGCCCTCCGGTCGCCGAAGCCCCCGACCGTGCGTCAAGGGCGTCAAGGGCGACCCGTCCTGCACGAGTGTAGCCCCACCGGCCGACACCCCGTCAGGACGACGGCGCCGTGCGCTCTCCCGGCACCAGCCAGGTGTGCACGGGCTCGTTGCCGTGCATGCCGTCGGCGTACAGCCGCAGCATCTCGCGGACGGCCGCGAGGCGGTCCAGGCCCCGCTCCTCGAGCGCTCGCACGGTGGCCACCTGCCACTCCGCGCCGTTGCGCCCCGTCTTGCACCGGGCCTCGATGACGCCGAGGTAGCGGTCACGCACCTGCGGCGAGACCTCCCAGCGCGACAGCCCCTCGTGGGCCAGCGGCAGCAGGTGGCGCAGCACGAGCTCCTCGGCCGGCATCTCGCCGAAGCCGGGCCAGTAGACGGTGGCGTCCATGCCCCGGCGGGCGCACTCGGTGAAGTTGGCCTCGGCCGTCGCGAAGCTCATCTTGGTCCAGACCGGGCGGTCCTCCTCGGCCAGCATCCGCATGGCGCCGTAGTAGAACGCCGAGTTGGCCAGGACGTCGACGACGGTCGGCCCGGCCGGCAGCACGCGGTTCTCGACCCGCAGGTGCGGGCGCCCGTCGACGATGTCGTACACGGGCCGGTTCCAGCGGTAGACCGTGCCGTTGTGCAGGCGCAGCTCCTGCATGCGGGGCGCCTGGCCGCTGTCGAGGACGGCCACCGGGTCCTCGTCGGTGACCTCCGGCAGCAGGGCCGGGAAGTAGCGCACGTTCTCCTCGAACAGGTCGAAGATCGAGGTGATCCAGCGCTCGCCGAAGAAGACCCGCGGGCGCACGCCCTGGTTCTTCAGCTCGACCGCCCGGGTGTCGGTGGCCTGGAGGAACAGCTCGGTGCGGGTCTCGGCCCACAGGTTCTTGCCGAACAGGTACGGCGAGTTGGCGCCCACGGCGAGCTGGGGACCGAGCAGGGACTGGGCAGCGTTCCAGTGCGCGGCGAAGTCCTGCGGGCTCACCTGCAGGTGCAGCTGCACCGAGGTGCACGCGGACTCCGGCGCGATCGTGTCGGCGTAGGCCGTGACGCGCTCGGGCGTCGAGGGCGAGGCGATGTCGATCAGCAGGTCCTCGCCCCGCGCCGAGAACACCGACTCGTTCAGCGCGGCGTAGCGGGCGTTGGCGCTCATCCACTCGGTGTGGAAGTCCTCGGGCATCAGCGTGGGCAGGATGCCGATCATCACGATGTGCGCGCCGGCCCGCCGGGCCTTCTCCTCGGCGGCGTTCAGGCTGGCCCGCAGGAGGTCCTCGAGCTCGAGCGCCGAGTCGCCCGGCAACGGCCGCGGGCTGACGTTGAGCTCGATGTTGAACTGGCCGAGCTCGGTCTGGTAGTCGGGGTCGGCGATGGACTCCAGCACCGCGGCGTTCTTCATCGCGGGCGCGAAGTCGGCGTCGACCAGGTTGAGCTCGATCTCGAGCCCGGTCAGCGGTCGCTCGAACTCGAAGCTGTGCTCGGACAGCATGCGCTCGAAGACGTCCAGGCACTGGCGCACCTTCTCGCGGTAGCGCTGCCGCTGCTCGCGCGTGTAGCCGACACCGGCGACCTCGTCACCCATGACGGCACCCAACCATGATCACCGGGCGGCGGCTACCCGCGACGAGGCTTCAGGGTCCACAGGACGTCCATGGCGCCGGTCTCGGCGTCGTCCGTGCGCAGCGCCACCGCCACCGCGAACTCCGGACGACGGCCCTCGGCCAGCTCGGCGCGGACCTCGGCCACCGGCCGGCTCATCGTCGCGACGGCGCGCACCTCGCCCTGCGCGAGCTTGAGGTAGCGGATCTCGGCGCTGACGGCCAGCGGCGTCGCTCGGTCGAGCAGGTCCGCGAACCCGGCCAGCACCACCGCGCCGCTGGCGCTCTCCCCCAGCGTGAACATCGCGCCGGCGTGCGGGCCGCCGACGTGGTTGCGCTGCGCGTCGACGTCCGGCAGGCGCGCCTCCGCGACGAGCACGCCGTCGTCCTCCCGGACGTCGGTGACCTCGATCCCGAGGGTGCGGACGAACGGCACGGACGCCGGCAGCCCGGCGGCGACGGCCTGCGGGTCCAGGCCACTGGTGAGGGTCATGCCGGCCAAGTTACTGACCGGTAACCGCGTTGTCCACCGGCGCCCGCGTGGCTCCCGCCGGTTGTCCGACCCCCGACCTACAGTCGCGGTGTGCGCCTGCTCCACACCTCCGACTGGCACCTCGGCCGCAGCTTCCACGGCGTCGGGATGCTCGAGCACCAGGCGGTCGTCCTCGACCACCTGGTCGAGGTCGTGCGCTCCGAGCAGGTCGACGCCGTCGTCGTCGCGGGCGACGTCTACGACCGGGCGCTGCCGTCGGTCGACACCGTCCGGCTGCTCGACGACGTCCTGGCCCGGCTGGTCGACACCGGGGCCCAGGTGCTGCTCACCAGCGGCAACCACGACTCCGCCGACCGGCTCGGCTTCGGCGGGCGCGTGCTCGAGCGCGGGGGCGTGCACCTGCGCACCCGGGTGGCCGACCTCGACCGGCCGGTGCTGCTCGACGACGCCGGCGGCCCGGTTGCGCTCTACGGCCTGCCCTTCCTCGAGCCCACCCTGGTCGCCGACGCGCTCGGCTCGGGGCGCTCGCACGCCGCGGTGCTCGGCGCCGCGGTGGCCCGGGTGCGGGCCGACCTCGCGGGCCGACCCGGCACCCGGTCGGTCCTCGCCGCGCACGCGTTCGTGGTGGGCGGCGAGCCCAGCGACTCCGAGCGCGACATCAGCGTCGGCGGCGTCGGCTCGGTGCCGGCCAGCACCTTCGACGACGTCGGGTACGTCGCCCTCGGCCACCTGCACGGCCGCCAGCAGGTCGGCGAGCAGGTGCGCTACAGCGGCTCGCCGCTGGCCTACTCCTTCAGCGAGGTGCACCAGCGCAAGGGGTCCTGGCTGGTCGACCTCGCCGCCGACGGCACCTCGCGGGTCGAGGCGGTCGAGGCCCCGGTGCCGCGCCCGCTCGCCGTCCTGCGCGGCACGCTCGAGGAGCTGCTGGCCGACTCCCGGCACGCCGCGCACGAGCAGTCCTGGTGCCAGGTGACGCTCACCGACGCGACCCGCCCGCGCGCGGCCATGGAGCGGGTGCGCGAGCGGTTCCCGCACACGCTCGCCCTGCTGCTCGACCCGCAAGGCGCTCCGGCCGACCAGCGCACCTACGGCCAGCGCGTGCGCGGCCACGAGCCGCTGGACGTCTGCTGCGGGTTCCTCGAGCACGTGCGCGGAGGTGACGTCGTCGGCCCGGGTGACCGCGCGCTGCTGCGCGACGCGCTCGAGGGCGCCCGCGTCGCGGCCGACGCCGACCCGCTCGCCGGGCTCGCACCGGCCAGCCGCCGCGGGCGGGGCGCGGCATGAGGCTGCACCGCCTGCGCGTCGAGGCCTTCGGGCCGTTCGCCGCCCCGGCCGAGGTCGACTTCGACGCGCTCACCGACTCCGGGCTCTTCCTGCTGCACGGTGCCACCGGTGCCGGCAAGACCAGCCTGCTCGACGCCGTCTGCTTCGCGCTGTACGGCCAGGTGCCCGGCGCCCGCGCGACGGGTCGGGCCCGGCTGCGCAGCGACCACGCGGCCACCGGCGTCGCGCCGCGCGTCGTGCTCGAGCTCACCGTGGCCGGGCGCCGGCTCGAGGTCACGCGGTCGCCGGAGTGGTCGCGGCCCAAGAAGCGCGGTGAGGGCACCACCCGCGAGCCCGCGCGCACCGACGTCCGCGAGCTCGTCGACGGCACCTGGCAGGTGCTGGTCGGCCGCCGCAGCGACGAGGCCGGGCTGCTGCTGCGCGACCTGCTCGGCATGGGGCTCGAGCAGTTCACCAAGGTCGTGCTGCTGCCGCAGGGCGAGTTCGCGGCGTTCCTGCGGGCCGGCGCCGAGCAGCGGGCCGAGCTGCTCGGGCGGCTCTTCGCGATCGAGCGCTACACCGGCGCCGAGACGTGGTTGCGCGACGAGCGCCAGCGGTTGGCCCGCGAGGTCGCCGAGGCCGACACCGCCCGCGACGCGCTGGTGGCGCGCGCGCACGAGGTCAGCCAGCTCATCGCGGGCGCCCCGCTCGCCGCCGAGGACGAGATGGCGCTCGCCGACCCGCCAGGGCCCGAGGTCGTCGAGGCGCTCGCGGCCACGGCGGTGACGGCCCGCGACCTGGCTGCGGCCTCGGCGGCAGCCCGCGGCGCCGAGGACGTCGCGGCG